>RFFY01000205.1 GCA_003697065.1 Actinomyces sp.
CGCCGCCGTGACCCCGCGGGCCAGGTTGGCGGCCAGGGCCTCTTCCCCACGGGGTGTGCCGACCGGGTGGAAGCAGGCGAACTCGTGCAACCCCGGCACCCCGCCCAGGGGCGGCCGCTCGGCGATGCAGTCGTGCTGGGCATAGCGGCACCGTTCGGCGAAGGCACACCCCGGCGGCGGGTCGATGAGCTCGGGGGGCCGACCCGGGATGGGGTCGAGCCGGGTGTGGCTCGGGAGGTCGATGCGGGGGATGGTGCGCATCAGGGCCTCGGTGTAGGGGTGGCGCATGTCCTCGAAGAGGGCCTCGGTGGGGGCGATCTCCACGATGCGCCCGGCGTACATGACCGCCACCTGGTCGGAGCGACCCCGGGCCACGCCCAGGTCGTGGGTGATCAGGATCATGGCCATCCCCCGCTCCCGCCGCAGGGAGTCGAGCAGGTCCAACAGGAGCTTCTGCACCGTGACGTCGACGGCGGTGGTGGGCTCGTCGGCGATGAGCAGGCGGGGCCCGCACGCCAACGCCATGGCGATGACCACACGCTGGCGCAGCCCGCCGGACAGCTCGTGGGGGTACTGGTGGACCCTCTTGGCGGGCTCGGGAATGCCGACCTGTTCGAGAAGGTCGACGGCCTCGGCCAGGGCCTCCTTGCGGGAGCGCCCCAGGTGGTAGCGCAGGGACTCGGCGATCTGCTCGCCGACCTTCTTGACGGGGTTCAGCGAGGTCATGGGGTCCTGGAAGATCATGGTCATCTCGACACCCCAGAAGTGGGGCACCCGCTTTTCGGCCATGGCCCGCACGTCGCGTCCGTCGAAGACGACCTCGCCCTCGATCTGGGCGGTCCGGGGCAGGAGGTTCATGAGGGTCTTGGCCGTGACCGACTTGCCCGATCCCGACTCGCCCACGATGGCGAGGGTCTCGCCCGCTCTCAGGTCGAAGCTCACGCCGTTGACGGCGTGGACGAGACCGCGGGTGGTCGGGAAGCGGACCCGCAGGTCGTTCACGCGCAGCAGGGGGTCGGCCACCGGTCCTCCTAGAAGGCCGTCTCGCGGACGTCGAAGTAGGCCCGGATGCGGTCACCGGCGTAGTTCAGGGCCAGCACGGTGACGAAGAGCACCAGGATGGGAAACATCGAGACGTGGGGCGCCTTGCGCAGGGTGCTGGCGTCGGCCCCGAGCAGGATCATCTTGCCCCAGGTGGCTCCCGACTCGACCGACAGACCGAGGAAGGCCAGCCCCCCTTCGGCGACGATGGCGACGGCGACACCCAGCAGGGACAGGGCGGCCATGGGAATGGCCACGTTGGGGAGCAGCTCCCGCACGAGGATGCGGCCGTTGCGGGCACCGATGACGCGGGCGGCCTGGACGAACTCGCGCTCGGCGTACACGAGGGTGAAGGCCCGGGCCAGGCGGCCCACGGGGGCGATGGCCAGGATGCCGATGGTCAAGGCCACGACCGACAGGGAGCGGTCGAGGCTCTTGACGATGAGCAGGGCGAGCACCAGGGCGGGGAAGGACAGCAGGGACAAGAAGACGAAGGACACGATCTTGTCGACCCAGCCCTTGAAGTAGCCGGCGAGCATGCCCAGGGTGCCGCCCACCACGAAGCCCAACAGGATGGCGATGAAGCCGACGCTGAGGGAGACCCGGGCGCCCCAGATGGTGCGGGCGAAGACGTCGCGTCCGTTCGCATCGGTGCCGAACCAGTGCTCGAGACTGGGTGGGTCGAGGCGGCCGCCGACGCTCTGGTTGACGCCGTCGATGGGCAAGAGAGGGGCGAGCAGGGCGAGGGCGGTGACGGCGACCACCCAGGCGATGGCCAGCCAGAAGCCGACACCGAGACGGCGCTCGAGGAACTCCTCGGTGTCGCCCTCGGGCTCCTCGACGACCGGTTCGACGCTGAGTGGCCCGACCACCTCGGGCATGGCGTCGCGGGGATCGAGTTCGGTGGATCGCTCAGACACTGCGCACCCTCGGGTCGAGGAACGAATAGAGCAGATCGACGATGAGGTTGATCACGACGAAGGCGATCACCACGATCACGATGATCCCGAGCACCACCGGCGGGTCGTCGCGCACCACGGCGGTGACGAGCTCGCGGCCGATGCCGGGAACCGAGAAGATCTGCTCGATCACCAGGGAGCCGCCGATCAGGGCGCCGGTGTTGATGCCGAAGACGGTGATGATCGAGAACATCGAGGGCCGTAGGGCGTGGCGGAGCAGGATGGTGCGGTCGGGGAGCCCCTTGGCCCGGGCCATGTGGATGTAGTCCTCCTGCAGGGTGGTGATGAGGTCGGTGCGCAGGAGGCGTTGGTAGCTGGCGGCGAGGGGCAGGGCCAAAGTCAGGGCCGGCAGCACCAGGGAGCGGAGCTGGTCGAAGCGGGTGGCGTCCTCGTAGCGGGTCGGGAACCAGCCCCACCGCACGGCGAAGAGGTAGAAGAGGATCACCCCCATGGCGAAGTTGGGGATGGCCAGCAGGCCGAACGAGGCCACGGTGGACACGTTGTCGAAGCGGCGGTTGGCCCGGTAGGCGGAGGCGATCGCCCACGGGATCGACAGCGCCAGCGACAGCACCATGGCGAAGAAGACGAGCCAGAGGGTGATCGGCAGCTTCTGACCGATGATGTCGGTCACGGGCTGCTGGTTCTGGAAGGAGTCGCCCAGGTCACCGGTGGCGATGTCGCCGACCCAGCGCACGTAGCGGATGGGGATGGGGTCGTCGAGGTGGAACTCCTGGCGGGTGCGCTCGACCACGGCACAGTCGCCCTCGCTGGTGCCGCCGCGGGTCGAGATGTCCTGTTGTTGGCCGCTGAGGACACCTTCGCAGTCGATCCCGGCCAGGGGACCGAGGATGTTCGTCAGGGGATCACCGAGGATGTTGACCGAGGCGAAGGTCAAGAAGGTGACGGCGAACAGGACCAACAGGAGCTGTCCCAGTCGTTGTGCCAGAAAGCGCATCGGGCGGGGGCCTCGTCTCTGTCGTGTCCTGTGTCGGGTCGTTTCGGGATGGAGGCGGCGGGGCCGCTCCGGCACCGGGCCGGAGCGGCCCCCTCCGCGTCGGTCGGGGTGTCAGGCGATCAGCCGTCCATCCAGATCTGGTGGACCCAGTGACGCCCGTTCACCGTGCACAACAGGGGCACCCCGTCGGGGCTCTCGGCGCCGCAGACGTTGTGCACCTTGTTCTGGAAGGCGTTCACCCACAGGGTGTGGGTGAAGAAGATGTACAGGTAGTCGTCGTGGATCATCTGCTGGAGCTGCTTCCAGATCTCGACCCGGCGGTCGATGTCGGTGATGGCCCTCTGCTCGTCGAGGAGCTCCTCACGCTTGGGGTCGCAGTAGCGGGGCCAGTTGAGCGAGAGGGCACCGATGGAGTCGCAGGCCAACCAGACCCGGTCGTTGGTCGGGTCGGGTGCACCGAACTGGCGCCAGGTCACGACGTTGTACTGACCGAGGGCGACCTGGGTGATGTGGTCGTCCTGGAGCAGGACCTCGCGGTTGACGTTGAAGTAGGGGCCCCAGCCCTCCTCGAGGATGTCGGCGATGTTGTCCTGCACGACCGACGGACCCGAGTACTGCAGCTCGATGTCGATCTTGCCGCCGGTGCAGTTGTCGGGGTTGTCGGCGCAGTAGGCCTCGACGAGGGGGGCGGCCCGGTCGGGCTCGTCACCTTCCTGCTTCACGTCGGGGTTGTGCCAGATGAGCTCGGGGGCGAACATCGTGTCGGCCGGGCGCAGGATCCCCGCACCGGCGAACTCGATGTAGTTCTGGCGGGGCGTGGCGAAGGTCAGCGCCTGGCGGGCCCGGATGTCGTCGAAGGGCGGCTGGGCCGTGTTCATCATGGCGAACGACTCCTCACCGAGGTCGTCTTCGACCCGCAGGAGCCTGTCGCCCTCGTCGCGCAGGGTCTCGATGGCGAAGGCGTTGGTGGTGCCCATGCCCTCGAGGTCGCCGGCGATGAGCTGCTGGGCCGCGATCTGGGTGTCGGTGATGGGGTAGAACTCGACGGCGTCGAGGTACACGTCACCCTGCCACCAGTCGTCGTTGCGGACGAAGCGGGTGACCTGATCCTGTTGCCGGCTGTCGAACTTGAAGGGACCGGTGCCGACCGGCTCCTGGTTCAAGGAGGGGTCGTCGACGGCGGCGTCGAGCCAGGCCGGCGAGGCGACCATGCCCAGCTGGCCGGTCAGGGCGGCGGGGAACTGGGCGTTGGGCTTGGCCAGGTTGAACTGCACCGTCAGGTCGTCGA
>RFFY01000206.1 GCA_003697065.1 Actinomyces sp.
CGCCACCACCGACACCGCCAGCCCCGTCGACGCCGGACCCGCCCCCACCTCGACCGCGGCCCGTGACACCGGCGGGCTCGACGGGCGCGACGAGACCCCGGCACCACCCCCGTCCACCGTCTCGGAACCCGCGCCGGCCGAGACGCCCGCGCCCGCCGAGGGCGCGACCGTGCCCGCACCCGTGTGGCCTCTCGACGACGACGCTCCTCTCGATCCTGCCGAACTGGTCGCCGACCACGCCCGCCGGGCCATCGGCGTCGACGACCCCGTGGTCGAGCCCGCCCCCACGACGTCGGGCGAGGCCGGCGAGGCGGCGGTGGACTGTCGGGAGTGCAGCGCCTGGGTGGTGAAGGGACGGGGTGAGGACGGACGGCCGTTCGGGGCGGCCTGGACGGCCCTGGTCGACGAGGAGGGCGACCGGCCCGTGATCGTCGAACTGGTCAGCGCCGAGATGCATCTGACGGCGGCGCGGGCCGTGTCCGAGGACCTGATCTCCGTCGCCGGACGCGGTCGGTCCTTCGAGGGTGCCGGCGAGGTGGTGGTCCGGTCCCGTTGCGACCCCGAGGGCGTCGCGACCCCGGTGCTGGTCGGGGGCGGTCCCGAGTTCGCCGAGGTGCACGTGGCCGTTCCCGCCACCCCGTGCTCCGACCCGCTCGTCGTCGAGTTCCGCACCGCCGGTGGCGGGCTCGCCACCGACGTCCCGTCGGTGGCGGCCCGGAGCATCGAGCCGGCATCGGGCTTCTCGCTGGGCTCCCCACCGGGACCCGACGCCGGGCGCCAGCTCGAGGAAGCCCGCCGTCTCGTGGCCTGGGCCCGGGGGCGGGGACCCGCACCCCGGGTGGCCGAGACCGTGTGGATCGGCGGAATCGGCGTGTACGCCGACGCCCCCACACCCCTGGTGCCGCTGCCGTCCGGGGAGTTCGTCGCCGACGCCGTCTTCGACGCCGACCCCTTCCCCGACGAGCCCGACACCTGCGACCCCGCCGAATGCCGGGTGAGCGTCCGGGACTTCCTCGGGTTCGCCGCCCTCGGCGATCGGGTCGACACCGCCCTCGTCCACGCCGGTGTGCTGGCGGACTCGGGTCCTCTCGACATCTTCACCATGGGCCCGGTCGAGGAGCTCGCCCGTTTCGCCACCCAGCCCTCGGTCACCGTCGAGTTGGCACCCAGCGCACCCGGCGAACTCGACTGGGCCCGCTGGCACGTCTGGTTCGACGACGACGCCCACGTGCTCGCCGTGTGGCGCTGGGGTTGGACCCCCTGAGCCGGCCCACCCCCGCCGACCGGGGAACCGGTTCAGCGACCCACGAAGGGGGTCTCGACGAGGCGGCCGGGCAGTTCGTGGCCGCGCACCTCGACCACCACCGGGGCGCCGGGCTCGAGGCCGGCGGCGGTGTCGATGAAGGCCAGGGCGATGCCGTGGCCGAGCACGGGCGAGAAGTTGCCGCTGGTCACCGCACCCACCGGGTGACCGTCGTGGCGGACGGCGGCGCCGTCGCGGGGAGGCCGCCGCCCCTCGGTGGCCAGGCCCCGCAGGAGGCGGCGCGGCCCCGTCTCGCGCTCGCGTTCGAGGGCGGCGCGACCCCGGAAGTCGCCCTTGTCCCAACGCACCACCCAGCCCAGTCCGGCCTGCAGGGGGGTGATACCGGGTCCGAGCTCGTGGCCGTGCAGGGGCAGGGCCGCTTCGAGACGCAGGGTGTCGCGGGCCCCGAGCCCGGCGGGGCGGATCCCGGCGCCGACGAGTCGCTCCCACACGGTGGGGGCGGCGTCGACGGGTACGGCGATCTCGACCCCGTCTTCTCCGGTGTAGCCCGTGCCGGCCACCACCGTCGCGACGCCGTCGATGTCGACCTCGGCCACCCGGAACCGCCCCACGCCTGCGGCCTCGGCCGACACGGTGGCCAGGCGTTCGCGGGCGTGGGGGCCCTGCACGGCGAGCACCGCCCGCTCGTGGGTGACGTCGACCACCCCGGGGTGGCCGGGGGCGTCGGTCAGGGCCCCGCGCACGTTGGCCGTGTTGGAGGCGTTGGGCATCACGTCGAAGCGCTCGGGGGCGACCCACCACACGATGATGTCGTCGACCACGGAGGCGTCGTCGGGGTCGAGCAGGTGGGTGTACTGGGCCCGGCCCGGCCCGATACGTCCGAGGTCGTTGGTGAAGGCCCACTGGAGGGCACCGAGGGCGTCGGGACCGGTCACCCGGACCGTGCCCAGGTGGGAGACGTCGAACACGACGGCGTCGGTCCGGCACGCCATGTGCTCGGCCACGGTGCCGTCGGGGTAGGCCAGGGGCATCTCCCAGCCCCCGAAGGGCACCATCTTGGCGCCGGCCGCCACATGGACGTCGTGCAGGGGCGAACGGTGGGCGGAGGACTCGGTCATGGCGGCGCCTCGCGGGATCGGGGGTTGCTCAGGCCACGAGCGACCCGAGCCCGTACTTGGCGGCGAGCCGCTCGACGTCACGACGGTAGAGCATCTTCACCCTCACGTCGGGACGCAGGGCGGCCAGGGCCCGAAGCTTGCGGTGCTTGCGGGTGACGAGGGGCTGGCGCAGGGTCGTGAGCTCGACGTACAGGTCGAAGTCGGGGAGGTAGAAGTCGGGTGTGAAGGCACTGGTGGGCCGGCCCTCGGCGTCGGTGGCGAGAACGAAGGTGGTGGGCTCGTACTCCCACCGGATGCCGTAGGAGTCGAAGAGCTCGGCCAGGCGCTGCTCGGCGGGGTGGGCGAAGGGCATGAGCCGCTCAGGAGGCGACGGCCTCGGCTCCGCCCTCGGCCTCGCCCGCACCGGCCCGGGTGTGGCCCAGCTCGGTGATGGCCCGGTCGACCTCCTCGGTGACCGAACCCAGGGGCAGGATGTTGAGCACGCCCTGGCCGGCGCGCAACACGTCGATGAGCTCGTCGTCGTCGGTGACGAGGATGGGGGTGTTGCCGTCGATGACCAGGTTGGCCGCCCGCACGTCGGCGCCCAGACGCTCGCGCAGGTAGGTGAAGACCTTGCGGACCTTGGGCAGGGCCATACCGGCATCGAGGAGGCTCTTGACGATCTTCAACTCGACGAGGTCGGTGTAGGCGTAGCGACGGCGGCTGCCGCTGCCGCGGGCCTCGGCCAGGGAGGGGCGCACGAGGTCGGTCCGGGCCCAGTAGTCGAGCTGGCGGTAGCTGATGCCGACGATGCGGGCGGCGGTGCTGCCGCTGAAGCCCTGCTCGGTCATGTGGGTCCTCCCCGAACGGCGCCGCGAACGACACAGGCGGAACTACGTGGATGTGATCCGTAGGGTACGGGCCGGTCGTCCACAGGTCAACGATGCTCGTCCACAGGCACGGCCCGTGGCCGGCGCCACCGTCGGTCACACCTCGCAGGGGCGCCGTGCGGGCCCGGCGGGACCCGACCTCAGCGGGGGTGGGTGATGTAGCTCTCGAGGTGGTGGCGTTCCTCTTCGAGTTCGCGCACCCGCACCTTCACCACGTCACCGATGCTGATGATCCCGTCGAGGCGCCCGTCGGCCACCACGGGCAGGTGACGGATCCGTCGCTCGGTCATGCGGGCCATGAGATCACCGACGGTGTCGTCGGGCGAGCAGGTGACCACGTCGGCGGTCATGATGGCCGAGACGGGACCGTCGAGCACGCCGGGGCCGGATCGGGCCAGGTGCCGCACGATGTCGCGTTCGGAGACGATCCCCTCGGGCGTCTCACCGGTGCTCGAGACCACCAGGGCGCCGACGCCGGCGTCCGCCAGGCGGGCCAGGGCCTCGGTGACCGTCGCCGTCGGGGCCACCGTCGCCACCTCGTGGCCCTTGGAACGCAGGATGTCGCTGACCTTCACGTGGTGCCTCCCCGTCGTCGACTCGGGCTCGCCGGCGGGCCGCTGGCCGACCCACCGCGACACCACACTGTGCCGGTCGTCACAGTATGCCTCATCCGCCGGCGCCGGTCGACGCCCATCCGACGGCTCTCGCCCCGGGGCGCCCGACGCTCAGTCCGAGCCGAAGTCCTCGGGCTCCACCGAGTCGAGGAACTCGCGGAACTGCTCGACGACGTCCTCGGGCTCCTCGCCCTCGGCCCCCTCGACGGTCGCCACGTAGCCCGCCTCGTCGATGACCTCCTCGGCGGCGAAGATCGGGGCGCCGGTCCGCACGGCGATGGCGATGGCGTCCGAGGGCCGGCTGGACACGACGTGGTGCTCGCCGTCGCGCACCAGGTGCAGCTCGGCAAAGAAGGTCCGATCACGCAACTCGGTCACCACGACCTTGTCGACGACCACACCCAGCTCGGCGAACACGTCACGGATGAGATCGTGGGTCATCGGGCGGGGCGTGACCACCCCGTCGAGGGCCAGGGCGATGGCGGTCGCCTCGGGGGCGCCGATGAAGATCGGTAGGAGCCGTTCGGCGCCCGACCGCTCGCGTAGCAACACGATCGGCGCGTTGGCCGGCAGCTCGACCCGCACGCCGATGAGCTCCATCTCCTGCACGTCTCCACCCTAGCTCCGCGTCCCGTCGAGGGGTCCGCCCCCGCCCCGGTGGACGGTCACACCGGTCCGTCCACCTCGGGTGACCGGTCACCACCCCCCACCGACCCGTACAGAACCGGGACGTAGACGTCGGGATCGGCCTCGAGGGCGGCCCGGTCGACGGCCGCCACCAGGTGCAGATTGCGGTAGCGACCCTCGTGGTCGAGCCCATAGCCGACCAGGTACTCGTCGCCCACCTCGAGCCCCACGTGGGCGATGGGCACCGGCACGACCCGCCTCACGGAGCGGTCGAGCAGGGCGCAGATCTCGACCGAGCGGGGATGG
Organism: Actinomyces sp.; assembly: GCA_003697065.1. Lineage (GTDB taxonomy): Bacteria > Actinomycetota > Acidimicrobiia > Acidimicrobiales > Aldehydirespiratoraceae > J010. Next base: position 4,799 of record RFFY01000206.1, read on the forward strand.
CGACGCTCGACCTCCGACACGAGGAAGGCGCTGGTCAGGCCGGTGTCGACGATGTCGTGCACGATGACCACGTCACGGCCCCCGACGTCGAGATCGAGGTCCTTGAGCAGGCGCACCCGCCCCGCACCCGGGGTGTAGGCCGTGACCGCCACGAAGTCGATACGGGGGTGGAACCCGATCGCCCGCACGAGATCGGCGAGGAAGGGCACGCTGCCCCGCAGGACCCCGACGAGGACGGTGCCGTCACCGTGGCCCTCGTCGAGCTCGCCGGCCAGGCGGGCGACGGTGGCATCGATGTCGTCGGGGCCGAGGACGATCCGGGGCGGGGGGACGTGGGGCGGGGTGTCGCGCCGTCCCATCACCGCTGCTCGCCGAGGGCCCGCCTCAGCAGGGAACGGTGGATGGTCTCCCCCAACGCCACGATGCGCGACAGGTCCCGCCGGACCCGGGCCGCTTCGTCGGGCCGGCCCGAGCGCGGGGCCGCCACCTGTTCGAGCACGCCGGCCTCCCGGTCGGCGGCCACCTTGTACATGCGCAGATGACGGGGCCCGAGCCCGAAGCCCAGGAGTTCGGCGGCGGCCCGGGCCACGAGCAGGCACTCGTCGTCGTAGCGGGGCTCGCCGTCGACGTCGACGGGCGCCAGCAGACCCAGACGCTCGAGCTCGACGATCGAGGCCTCGTCGAGGCCGGCGGCCCGGGCCAGCTCTCCCCGCCCCAGACTCACCGAGCTGACCGGCCCGGCGAGGGGGTCGTCGCCGGCGGCGGGACGGGCCCCACCGCCGCCGGAGGCCGGCGCCGGGTCGGCGTCGCGGCGGGCGAACAGGGACGGTTCGGCCGGCGTGGGGGGCGCCGCCGGGACCGCTCCCCCCTCGCTCTCCAGACGCCGCTTGATCACCTTGAGGGGCAGGAAGTGATCACGTTGTTGGGTGAGGATCCACCGGAGCCGCTCGATGTCGCTCGGGTAGAACTTGCGGTATCCCGACGGCGTGCGTTCGGGGTGGATCAACCCCTGGGACTCGAGGAAGCGGATCTTGGAGATGGTGATGTCGGGGAACTCCTCGCGCAGCAGGGAGAGGACCTCACCGATGGAGTGGTGGCCGCGGGCGGTCATCGTCGCGGCCCCGTCCCGTGGGCGAACACCAGGCGGTAGCGCCCGATCAGGACCTCGTCGCCGTCGTGCAGCGGCGCCTCCTCGACGAGTTCGCGGTTGACGTAGGTCCCGTTGAGCGAGCCGACGTCGCGGACGCGGTAGCCCTGCTCGTCACGCACCACCTCGGCGTGGCGTCGCGAGACGGTGATGTCGTCGAGGAAGATGTCGCTGTCGGGATGTCGTCCGATGGTGACGACCCCGGCGTCGAGGGCGAAACGCGAACCCGCCAGGGGCCCCTGCACGATGACGAAGAGGGCTTCGTCGGCGCCGAACGCCGACCGGTCGACGTCGACGCCGGCCGCCACCTCGCCGTCGTCGATGTGGACCACCGGCACGTCGCCGGTGCGCTCCGACGACAGGGGGGCGCCGCACGAGGAGCAGAAACGCGCGCCGGGGTCGTTGTGGTGGCCGCAGGCGTCACAGACCTCGCCGCCCACCGTCGGTCACTCCCCGATGAGGGAGCGGTAGGCGCCGGCGTCGAGAAGGGAGTCGAGCTGGGCCGGGTCGCGGGGCTCGACGACGATCAGCCACCCCGCCCCGTAGGGATCGGTGTTGACCAGCTCGGGCCGGTCGCCGAGCTCGCCGTTGACCTCGACGACCTCGCCGTCGACCGGGGAGAACAGCTCGGAGACCGACTTGGTGGATTCGACCTCGCCGAAGGCTTCGCCCGCCGTGACGGTGGCGCCGACATCGGGGAGATCGACGAACACCACGTCACCCAGGGCGTCCTGGGCGTAGTCGGTGATCCCGATCCTGACCCGCTGCCCCTCGAGGAGGGCCCATTCGTGGTCGTTGGAGTAGCGCAGGTTCTCGGGTACGTCCATCGCGGCAAACCTAGCCGATGGGCCCTGCACGGACCGCCACCTGGACCCGGCGGGCCGGGTGCGGCCACGCCCGCTCAGGAGCGCACGAGCTGCTCGAGGCGACGGACGTACTCGTCGGCGAGGCGCGAGGCGGCCAGGGGTCCGTCGCCCTCGGCGATGATGCGGGTGATGGGCTCGTCGGGGTCGGGCAGGACGAGGACCCATCCCTGCTCGTGGTGGATGCGGACACCGTCGACGAGGTCGACCCGGCGGTCCTTGGACTGCTCGACGAGGATCCGCATCACCGCCCCCTTCTGCTCCCACGGGGTGACGACCTCGCGACTGGTCATGTGGACCTCGGGGACCTCGTCGAGGACCTCCGACAGGTGCCGGCCGGCGCCGGCCAGGCGGTCGAGGAGGACGGCGAAGGAGGCCACGGCGTCGAAGCACGGCATGAACTCGGGGACGATGAGACGACCCTCGGTGTCGGCGCCGAGCACGACGAAGGGTTGGGCGGACGCGGCCATGATGGCCGCCGACGAGGTGGGGGTGAGCACGAGCTCGCCGCCCCTGTCGCGCACCATGTCGTCGAGGTGGCGGGTGAACGACACGGGCGCCACGACCCGGGCTCCGTCGAGGTCGTCGTGGAGGGCGACGAGGGCGAGCACCAGGCGGGCGTCGGACACCACCCGGCCCCGGTCGTCGATCACGGTGAGCTGCTCGCCACCGGGGCTGAACACCGCCCCCACCCGGGCGGCTGAGGCCCGGACCAGATCGGACACGGCCGCCGCGTGCTCGTCGCGCGAGAAGCGGGTGGCCCCCGGCGTGGAGATGTAGGGGTTGATGGCGAGCACGTCGGCCCCGAGCTTGCCGAGGAGGTTGGGCATGGCGAACGAGACCGCCCCGAAGCCGTA
>RFFY01000207.1 GCA_003697065.1 Actinomyces sp.
ACGGCGATCTCGATCGCCCGATCCGTGGCCGCCTGGCGGGAGCGGCGGGCCGCCGAACTCGACCAGCCGACCCGCTTCGTCCTCAGCGACATGGCGGTGGTGGCGATCGCCCAGGCCGCGCCGGCCGACGTCGAGGCCCTGGCCCGGGTTCGCGGCGTCGACCGCGGCTTCGCCCGCGGGGCCCTGGGAGCCCAGGTCCTCGAGGCGGTCCGTGAGGGCATCGAGGCCGACTGGCGACCGGCCCGGCCCCCCCGCCGCCGGGAGACCCCGGCCCAGCTCAAGCCGGCGGTCGCCCTCGTGGCCGCCTGGGTGGGCCAGTTGGCGCGCGACATCGAGCTCGATCCCGCTCTCTTGGCCACCCGCAGTGACATCGAGGCCTTCGTGCGCGGTGACGACGACGCCCGCCTGGCCGAGGGATGGCGCAGCCGTCTGGTGGGCGAACCCATCGGCCGTCTCGTCGCTGGCGACGCCTCCCTGGCCTTCGACGAGGGCCGCATCGCCCTCGAGGAGAGAAGCGGCCGCCCCGTGGTGTGAGAGCCGTGCGTGTCGCCGAGGGTGCTCGGCGGGCGATCACCGGCTCCCGCCCGATGGGTCCGGGGCGTGGCGTCTGGCTACACTGACGGTGCTCGACACCTCGACGAGGGGGCTGAAGTGGCGAAGAAGGGCCGGCATCGGCGCTACGAAGAGGCGCGCGCTCTCAAGCGGTCGTACGAAGGTGATCTCGACTCGCTGCTCGAGAGCCTGTCCGGCGACGACGAGGACGACTTCGCCAAGCCCGAACACGCGGCCTGGGCCGCCGAGTTCTCCGGCGACGAGGGCGACGAGAGCGACGACACCGAGGACTGAGCCGGCGGCCGGGCCGAGGGTCTCAGGCCCCGGTCTCGTCGAGGATCTGGTCGAGGCGCAGGATCTCGTCCTCCACGACCACCCCGATGAAGTCGCCGTTGTCGTCGACGACGGCGAGCAGGTCGATGTGGGCGCGCTCCATGGCGGCGAGCACGTCGCGTAGGGTCCAGCTGGGCCGCGCCGTGGGCACATCGGTGGCGGCGACGTCGCCGACGCGGGTCGTCTCCCACTCCTCGCGGGGCACGGCGGCGATGTCCTCGAGGCGGGCGAGGCCCACGTAGCGTCCTTCGTCCACCACCGGAACGATCGTCTGGCGGCGTCCGAGGGCGTGCACGTAGACGAACTCCGAGACGGTCGCGTCGGGGGGCACGGTCAACACGTCGGTCGTCAGGGCCGTGGTGACCGGCAGGGTGAAGCGCTGTTCGAGGTGCCCCAGCCTCTCGGCCCTCTGGTACTGGGCGACGCTCGACGGGCCCGCCACGATCTGGGAGGCGGCCGCCGCCACCAGGGCCGGCACGACGAAGGCGCCCACTCCACCGGTGGACTCGGCCACGAACATGACGGCGGCGATCGGCGCCCGGTAGCCCGCACCCAGGAAGGCGGCGAGGCCCAGGGTCGGGTACAGGCCGGTGTCGGTCTGGCCCAGGAGCTCGCCGACGAACTGGCCGAGGATGGTGCCCTGCACGGCCAGGGGGATGAAGAGGCCACCGACCCCGCCGCCGAGGATCGAGGCGGTGGTGGCGGCGAGGCGCACCCCGAACAGGAGGGCGACGAGGCCCAGGCCGTGGTCGCCGACCACCCAGGCCATGGCCTCGGTTCCCGGGCCGAGATCGAGGGGTTCGGCGAAGGCGGCGTGAGCGACGAGGGTCAGGCCCGCCATGGCGGCGCCGGCGACGACGACCCGCGTCCACCAGCTCAGGGTCGTCGTGAGTTGCTTGGCCCGCCGGACGAGCCAGGCGAAACCGCGCCCGCCCAGACCGGCGGCCAGGCCCAGCAGGAGGGCGCCGAGGAGGTCGGTCACGTCGACGGCGAACACCGAGACGTCACCGCCGGCGCCGACGGCGATGGAGCCTTCGCCGAGGAAGGGGATGACGGGATCGGTCCCGACCAGGGTGACGAAGGTGGCGTAGGAGGCGGCCGAGGCGAGCAGGGACGGGAGCAGGGCCTGGGGCGTGACATCGTCGCGGTAGGGGGCCTCGAGGGCGAAGATGACGCCGGTGGCCGGGGCCCGGAACACGGCCGCCACACCGGCGGCGGCGCCCGCCGTCAACAGCAAGCGCGCCTGCTCGCGGCCGAAGATCGAGGTGAGGCGGCGCTGGACCCACAAGCCGATGGTCGAGCCGGCGTAGATCGAGGGACCCTCCAGGCCGAGGGCGCCGCCGGAGCCGATGGTGGCGACGCCGGCGAGGAGCTTGCCGGGCATCTCCCGGAAGCGGAGGCGGGGATTGCGGTCGTGGAAGGCCCGGATGTACTCGTCGGAGGTCGATCCGCTCGTGCCCCACCCGACGTAGCGCAGCAGGACCCGGGCCAGGACCAGTCCCGCGAAGGGGGCCACCATCAGCACCCCGAGGGGTTGGTCGAGGACCCGGCGCAGGACCACCCGGTCGGTGAGCGAGTCGAAAGCGGCGACGACGAGGCCGACCAGGACGCCGGTGACGACCGAGGCGGCCAGCAGGCGCGTGTCGGGTCCCCGCCCCCGCAGCAGGCGCGACGTGGTACGCATCGGGAACGTTCCTAGCGCAGATGGAACCCTGCCTGCCGAGCCGCGGGCCGGCCGACGCCGTCGGGGGGCGTCAGGTCCCGCGGGCGGCGAGGATGGCCCGGTCGACGGCGGGAACGATGTCGTCGGTGTCCATCACCAGGCACCAGGGTCGCCCTCCGGCGCGGGCGGCCAGGTCCAGCTCGGCGACCGCCCGGTCCCGCTCGCGGAGGCGGGTGGGGACGTCGAGGAGAACGTCGCCGACGAGTACCCCGCTGAGGCGTGTGCGGGCGCCGCGCCGGCGGGGATGGATGTAGGCCACGGGGCCGGCGTAGAGGGTGCCGCGTTCGGCGCGAACCGCCGGCACGCGCAGGCCCCGGCGCTCGAGCTCGCGGATGACCGCCACGAGCAGGCCGTGCTGGACCCGGGTCCGTCTGTCGCACCAGGCGGCGAGTTCCTCGATACCGAGGGGTTCGGCAGCCCGGTCGAGGAGGTCGAGGGCGGGGCGGTAGTGGCGGTTGGCCTTGCCGGCGCGGGTGCGTTTGACGGCCCGGGGTGAGGGCCGGGCGTCGGCGGGTATCTGGCTGAGGGTGCGGTGGTCGAGGAAGCGCCGCGCCCGCCGGGCGTTGGCCCGGGCCCGGCGCAGTCCGTCGTCGTCGTAGGCGTCGCCGCTCATGGCCTCGACCAGGTGACCGGCGTCGGCGACGGCGCGCAGGGCGGCGACGAGCACCCGGTTCTCGTCGATGTCGTAGGCCCGCTGGGGGGTGGCGCAGACGTAGACGTCCTGACCGCCGAAGCTCGAGGCCTGGGCGGCGAGGGTCTCGCTCCACTGGACCGGTCCCCGCAGTTCGCCCCAGCAGCGCCGGTGGTTGGTGCCGATGGCGGTCCGCAGGTGGCGCAGGGTCCGGGGAAGGGTGTCGAGGAGGGTCTCGGCTTCGTCGCAGGTGGCGACGAGGACGCCGATCAGCTGTTCGACGACCTCCCGCGACAGACCGAGGAGGGCCTCGACGGTCGCCACCGTGTCGAAGGGCCGGGCCAGACGGGCCCACAGCTCGGCGGTGGCCTCGCTCGACGCCGAGAAGGGGTCGGGAAGGGGAGGATG
>RFFY01000208.1 GCA_003697065.1 Actinomyces sp.
GACCTGGGCCCCAGCCACGCCGTCGTCGAAGGCACCGACGGCGTACGGCGCCTCGTCCCCTACTCCCGACTCGCCCGCGAGGTGATCGAGTTGCGGACCGGGGACACGCCCGCGTGACGTCCGCCGTGGTCGCGCCTCAGCGCTCCTGAAGACGCTGGAGGAGAGAGATCAGGATGTCGGGCCGGTCGAGGACGAGGCCCACGAGCCACCCGACGGCGGCGAGGACGGCGGCGAGCAGGACGGCCTGGCCGCCGAGCGTCGCCCAGACGACGGCGACGACGGCACCGGTGGCCGCTCCCCAGAAACTCTTGCGCTCGAGCACGGTGGGATTCCTTTCCCCTGCGGATTCGTGACTGGCGGGAGGTCAGCGCACCCGGGGCGGGCGCGGGTGGTGGGTGATGAGGATGTCCACGGCGAAGTCGGCGAGACCGAGATCGATCCAGAACGGCGTGTCGAGTCGAGCCCTGACCTCATGCTCGACCTCGGCGAGATCGACGCGGTCGTCCACCTGGACCTCGACGGTCATCGCCTTGCGGCGGATCGTCGCGTCGACCGCGACCACACCGTCGATGCCCTGCACCTCGTGCCGGGCAGCGGCGATGGCGGCCCGTCCCCGGATGAGGGTGTCGCCGTCGTCACCTCGCGAGACCTCGTGCATGGTGTGGAGTCCCTTCTTGGCGGGCATCAGTTGCGCCGTCGCGGCCACGAGTCCGACCACCGCGGCGCCCAGACCCGCAAGGGTGGACTGCCACGGCGTCCACTCCGGGAAGGCGACCGAGGCCACCAGATCGGCCACCTTGTCGCGCCAGGACCCGTCGATCACCCCGGTGGACTCGAGAACGAGAGCCACACCGAGCCCGGCGAGAGCGGCGATGCCGGTGCCGATGACCGTGCGCCGCACGGCGCTCATCGGACCCTCCGTCGGGTGCGTCGTGGTGTGGTGACGACGAAACGGCCGGGCCGAACCGGCAGGTGCCGCCGCTCGATCAGCTCCAGCAGGGCTGCCCGGTACTCCGGAACGGGCCCCGCCACCCCGGGATCGGGGGTGACGACTCTGACGTCGACCCGCCGCCGCGGACCGACGCGGACC
>RFFY01000209.1 GCA_003697065.1 Actinomyces sp.
CCGCCTCGGGGGTCCCGTGCGGGATCATGGACCAGCTCGCCGTCGCCGCCGGGGTCGAGGGGGCCGCCCTGCTCATCGACTGCCGCGACGAGACCGTCGAGCCCGTCGCTCTCCCCGCCGGTGTCGCCGTGCACGCCGTGCACAGCGGCGTGCCGCGGCGCCTGGCCGGCTCGGCCTACGCCGAACGACGGGCCGCGTGCGAGGCCGCCGAGGGCGAGATCGGGCCCCTACGTGACGCCACTCCCGCCGACGTCGACACCCTCGACGACCCCGTCCGGCGCCGACGTGCCCGCCATGTCGTGACCGAGATCGCCCGGGTGCGGGCCGCCGTCGACGCCTGCCGCCGCGGCGACGTGGCCACCGTCGGGGCCCTCATGGTCGACAGCCACCGCTCCCTGCGTGACGACTTCGAGGTCTCCATTCCCGAGCTCGACGCCCTCGTCGAGCGTCTCCTCGCCGTGCCCGGTGTGTACGGGGCCCGTCTGACCGGTGCCGGCTTCGGGGGCTGCGTCGTGGCCCTCGTCGACGCCGACGTGCCCGCCGACCGGGTGGGTGGGTGGCGCCTGCGGCCCAGCGGGGGCGCCCGCCTCGTCGCCGATGGCGAGCCGGAGGGCGACCGGTGAGGGCCCCGGTCGTGGGGGAGGGCGGCCGGTGAGCCGGATCGACGCCGAGAGTGCCGTGTTCCCGGTGGAGGATCCCGGCGTCGCCTCGACCCCGGGGGAACGACGCTGGCGCACCCGCCTCCACGGGGCGTGGAACATCGGCGACAACGCCAACGGTGGCTACGCCCTGACTCCCGTGCTGCGGGCCATGGCGGCCGCCGCCGGCCACGCCGATCCCGTGTCGGTCACGGCCCACTTCCTGCGCCCCGGGCGGGGCGACACCGACGGCGAGGTCGCCACCCGGCTCCTGCGTCCGGGTCGGCGCATCTCGACGGTGGCGGGCGAGCTGCACCAGCAGGGTTCGCTGCGCCTCGCCGCTCTGGCCGCCTTCGCCGATCTCGGCGCCGGCTCGCCGCCGGGGCCCGAGCTCACCCTCGATCCGCCCGATCTGCCGCCCCCCGAACGGTGCCGCCACCGGGGTGGTCTCGAACAGGGTGTCACCCTGCCGATCCTCGACCGCCTCGAGGTGCGGATCCATCCCGACCGGGCCGAGGCCGGCGCATCCGACACCGCCGAGATCTCGGGTTGGATCCGCTTCGCCGACGACACCCCACCGTCCACGCTCACCCTTCCCCTCTTCGCCGATGCCTTCCCGCCCGCCGTCTACGCCTGGCTGGGACGTGTGGGTTGGGTGCCCACGGTCGAGCTCACGGTGCACGTCCGCCGCCGCCCCGTTCCGGGCTGGGTGCGGGCCCGCTTCGTGTGCGACGACCTGGTCGACGGGCGCGTGATCGAAAGCGGTGCCCTGTGGGACGCCGAGGGCCGCCTGGTCGCCCGCTCGCGTCAGCTCGGCCTTCTCCTGGGCCCGGGAGCCTGACGGCGGCGGGGGGTGCCGTCAGGCTCGGCGGCCCTCACCCATCGCGTCACGGAACTCGGCGCGGGTGTTGGTGCGGGGATAGGGGACATCGGGCACCGCTACCCCCAGACCGGCGCAGAGGGGCTCCCACCCGGCACCCACCTCGACCTCGACCAGGCGCTCGGGCGGGACCTCGCGGCGTACGGCCGCGTTGTGCGCTTCGAACACGGCCATACAGTGCTCGGCGTCGTCGAGGCGGTCGTCGAAGACGCCGCGGCGGATCACCTCGGCGAGCCGGGCCAGACGCCGCCCGTCCTCGTCGAGGGACGGATCGGCGGGGTCGACCTCGAGTCCGGCGAAGATCGTGGCCCGGCACGAGGCGTACCAGTCGGCGGCCGGCCGGACGCTCAACACGACCTTGGCGTCGGGGTGACGGTCGGCGAGCTGACGCCAGAACACGCAGCCCGGGAAGTCGACGGTGGCGGCGTAGGGGCCGTACACCGTGTCCCAGTCGACGGTCTCGCCCCGGTGGGCGGCGACGAAGACGTCGGCCTGGGTCGGCGCACCGATCACCTCGATCATGTGGTGGCACGGACCGAACCCGAGCTGTTCGAGCGCCGCCTTGAGCGAGAGGGTGCC
>RFFY01000210.1 GCA_003697065.1 Actinomyces sp.
CGGGCCTCGGGCGGCAACAGATCGACGATGGCCGCCATGACCCGCCCGGTCCGGACCCGCAGGTCGGGGTCGTCACCCAGGTCCACGGGCGGCCCGAAGCGGGCGAGGACCTCGGGGGGATCGAGCACGTTCCAGACGTTGGGGAGACGGGCCGAACGGGGCCAGACCCGTTCGGTGCCCCACACCCCGAGGGGAACGACCGGGGCGCCGGTCATGACGGCCAGGCGGGCCACACCGGGACGGCCCTTCAGTTCGGGGTCGAAGAAGGCCCGGCCCCGGGGGATGGTGCCCTGGGGCATGATCACGACCAGGTCACCGGCCTCGAGCGCCTCGGCCGCGGCCCGCAGGGGGGCATCGGAGCCCGTCCCGCGGTCGACCGGGATCCCGCCGAGGGCCTGCAGGACCTGTCCCGCCACGGGGAGGGTGAACATCTCGCGCTTGGCCAGGAAGCGGGCGGTGCGCCCGGTGCGGGCGATGGCACAGGCGATGGTGAGGAAGTCGAAATAGGAGCGGTGGTTGCCGGCCACGATGACCGGACCCGACTCCGGCACGTGCTCGGTGCCCTCGATGCGGAGACGGGCGTAGGGGATGAGCTCGGGTCGGATGACGGTGAGCAGGGCCCTTTGGGCCTCGAGCCCGGCCGCGGTGGGCGCTCCCTCGGGGACGTCGAGATGACGGATGGGCCAGCGCCGGAGGAGGGCGTAGGCGGCGAGGCGGGGATCGGGGTTGACGGCCACCGGATGCCCGACGGCCGACAGGAGGGGCCGGTCGTACCAGGAGTCGGAGTAGGCCCACGAGCGCTCGAGCTCGACCCCGTGGGAGCGAGCCCATTCGGTGACGGCAGCCAGCTTGCCCTCGCCCCACACGAAGTGACCGTCGACGGTGCCGTCGAACACCCCGTCGCGGCGCCCGTAGCGGGTGGCCACGACGTCGTCGACGCCGAGGGCGGCACCGAGGGGAGCGACGACCTCGACGGGGCTGGTGGTGGCGATGACGAGGAGGCGTCCGGCGCGCCGGTGACGGGCCATCTCCTCACGGGCGTAGGGCTGGACGAGGGGAACCAGGCGCCGGGCCGCCTCCTCGCCCGCCTCGACCAGGGCATCGGCCGACCAGCCCCGGGCCAGGCGGACACCCTGGCGGGCCAGCATCATCGAGGGGCGGGTCTCACCGATCAGGTCGAAGAGCCCGAACAGCAGACCCTGTCCGGGGATCGCCGATCCGGCCAGGATCCCGCGCTCCCGCAGGACCTCGGAGATGATCGGACCGCTGGCGCCGGGCAACAGGGTGCGGTCGAGGTCGAAGAAGGCGGCACCCGTCACGGCCCGGACGCTAGCAGCGCGCCCCACGGTGTCCGCAGGCCGACGCCACCGCACACGGCACCTGTCCCCCGTCCACCCGGCGGCTCCGCACACGGCACCGTGTCCCGCGTCCACCCGGCGGGTCCGGTGGCCACGCCCGGACGCGAAAGACGGCCGGCGGGGGGAGCGCCGACCGTCTCTCGCACGACCTCGGGCGCTTCGGAAGGGGGGACCGGGCCCGGGTCTGGTCCGGCTCCGAGGGGGGAACGGGCCGGATCTGTGTTCGCCCGTCAGTCAAGCAGACGAGGCCGCTCTTTCCACGGCGTTTCGGCCCCGTCGGGCCATCTTCGCCACAGTTTGTGTCGATATGTGCCATCATGGTCGGCGATGGATCTGCGCCAGCTCAACGCTCTGGTGGCGGTGGCGGACCACCGGACCTTCTCCGCCGCCGCCCGGGCCCTGCACACGGTGCAGTCGAACGTCTCCACCCACGTCTCCCGCCTCGAGCGCGAACTCGGCTGCCTCCTCGTCGACCGCTCCCGCGGCGAACTGACCGCCGAGGGCCACATCGTCGTGGACCGGGCCCGACGCATCCAGGCCGAGCTGCGGGCCATCGAGGACGATCTCGCCGCCGCCCGCTCCGAGGTGCGCGGCGAGGTCCGTGCCGGTGTCATCGGCACCACCGCCCGCTGGCTCGTCCCCGCCCTCTTCGACGAGCTCAGCCGCCGCCACCCCGCCATCCGCCTCGTGGTGGTCGAGGCCACCACCACCTCCCTCGTGCCCCAGCTGGTCGGCGACCGCCTCGACCTCGCCGTCGTCAACCTCCCCCTCGACGACCCCGACCTCGACGACGAGCTCCTCTTCGAGGAGGACCGCATCGTCATCGTCCCCCTCTCCCACCCCCTCGCGGCCTTCGACGAGATCGACCTGGCCCGCCTGGCCGATCACCCCCTGCTCCTGCCTCCACCGGGCACCGCCTTCCGCGACGAGATCGAGGCCGACGCCCGCCGCCTCCGGGTCACCCTCGTCCCCCAGGCCGAGGTCGACGGCCTGCGCCTGCTGACCTCCCTGGCCTTCCAGGGCTTCGGGGCGGCGCTCGTCCCCTCCAGCGCCGCCCCTGCCTGGCTGCAGGGTGACTGGAAGCGGGTGCGGGTCACCGGCATGAGTCGGCGTCAGGTGGGCCTCGCCCACTCCCGCCGACGTGCCCCGTCGGCATCGGCTCGGGCCGTCGCCGAGACGATCCGCCACGTGGTGGCGGTGTCCGGCCCCCAGCAGGCCGACATCCATCCGGCGGTGGCCGCCCTCTGACGCGGCAACGCCCACGCCGTCGACGGGGCCGAGTCGCCTCCGTCGGTGCCCGGTGACCTAGCCTCACAGGCGACGCCGCGGCCCAGGCCCGGCCACCCCCGACCCATGACGACCGAACCGGCGACACCGTCCTCCCCCGCCGAGGGAACCGAGACCGGTCCCCGGCCGAGCTCCGGCGGGGCCGGCGCCCTCGACGAGCTGGCCGTCCGTGCCCGGGCCGAGGGATTCGTGCGCGAACGCCTCCGTATCCGGTCCGGGCGGCGGGTGGTCGAGGTCGACGCCCGGGGTCGCGCCCGGGCCGGTGCCCTGTCGCCCGCCGACGGGGCCACCATCGCCGACGGCGCCCGCCGGGCCCGCGACGAACGCGTCCCCTTCGTCATCTGGTTGGCCTCCAGCGGGGCCGACGCCACCCAGGGCGCCGGCGCCCTGCACGGCTGGGCCGGCGCCGCCCGCGAGATGAGCCGCAACTCCGGCGTCGTGCCCCAGGTGGCGGTCGTGACGGGGCCGGCGGTGTCGGGCCCCGCCCTCATGCTCGGCCTGGCCGACGTGGTCATCCTCACCGGCGAGGCCTACGCCTTCGTGTCGGGGCCGGTCATGGTGCGTCGCTTCACCGGTGTCCCCGTCGACCAGGCCACCCTGGGCGGAGCCGACGTCCACACCCGCACCTCGGGCGTCGCCACCTTCGTCGCCGCCGACGCCAGCGAGGCCGCCGAACTCGTCGACGCGGTCCTCGCCTTCCTCCCCGACCACACCGACACCGACCCGCCCTCCCTCGTCTGCGACGATCCCGTCGACCGTCCGGTCCCCGAGGCCTACGAGGTCCTCCCCGATTCGCCAACGGGCGCCTACGACGTCCGCCAGGTCCTCGCCGCCGTGGTCGACCACGGCGACCTGCTCGAACACCACGCCGAGTGGGCCACCAACCTCATCACCGCCTTCGCCCGCATCGGCGGGCGGCCCGTGGGCCTGGTGGCCAACCAGCCCCTGTCGCTGGCCGGCACCCTCGACATCACCGCCTCCCGCAAGGGCGCGCGTTTCGTCGCCTTCTGTGACGCCTTCAACCTCCCCCTCGTGACCTTCGTCGACACCTCGGGCTTCTACCCGGGCAAGGACCTCGAGTGGCGGGGCATGATCCGCTACGGCGCCCAGATGGCCTTCGCCTACGCCCGCGCCACCGTTCCGCGCGTGAACGTCACCCTGCGCAAGTCCTACGGCGGGGCCTACATCGTCATGGACTCCAAGCGCATGGGCAACGACGTCGCCCTGGCCTGGCCCAGCGCCGAGATCGCCGTCATGGGCGCCAAGGGCGCCGTCGAGATCCTCCACCGACGTGCCGACCCCGCCGAACGGCTCGAGCTCGAACGCCGCTACGAGGAGCGCCTCCTCAACCCCTACATCGCCGCCGAGCGCGGGACGGTCGACGCCGTGATCGACCCGGCTGACACGCGCCGCGAGATCCACGAGGCCCTCGAGATGCTCCTCGCCAAGCGCGAGAAGCTCCCCCGGCGTCGCCACGACAACACCCCCCTGTGACCGGCGCGCGTCCGCGGGCACCGCCGTCGCCCCCGCCACCGCCGCCCGCTCCCGCCTCTCCGGCGCCTCGGATGGCAGGCAGTGCGGGCC
>RFFY01000211.1 GCA_003697065.1 Actinomyces sp.
CCGTCGGCGGCCAGGGCCGCGGCGACGACCGCCGACACGTCGGGTTCCTCGGCGGGAAGGACCCGCTCGGCCACCTCCACCAGGGTGACGGACGTGCCGAGGCGGGCGAAGGCCTGGGCCATCTCGCAGCCGACGGCGCCCGCTCCGACGACGAGGAGGCTCGGGGGCGGCGCGGTCAGCTCGAAGAGGGTCTCGTTGGTGAGAGCCTCGACCTCGTCGAGACCGGGGACGGGAGGCACAGCGGGGCGGCTCCCGGTGGCGAGGATCACGTGACGGGCATGGAGTCGGCGTTCGCCAACGGTCACCACGTCGGGCGCCGCCAGGCGGCCCCGGCCGAGCACGACGACGGCGCCGCCGCCGGCCAGACGGTCGGGCGTCTCGCTCGCCGCCACCGTCTCGACCGCCCGCCGCACCCGGGCGAAGGCCTCCTCACCGTCGACGCCGGCGGCGGCCGCCGCCAACAGGGCCTTGGACGGGACACATCCGGTGAAGGTGCAGTCCCCGCCGGGTGGACCGTCGCTGACGAGAGCGACGCGGGCCCCGGCCCAGCGGGCCGCCCGGACGGCGGCGAGGCCGCCGGCACCTCCCCCGACGACGACGACATCGAAGACGCTCTCGAGGTCGGCATCGGCGGGAAAGGTGACCGCGGGCGCGGTGGTCGACGATGGCGGTGGGGTCACGGGCCGGGAACCTCGCCCGCCCCCTCCCCATTCCCGGCCCTCGAACGAGGTCGACCCGGCGGCGCGGCGGGTGCCGGGTCGGGACGGATCGGTCAGTGCACCGTCCGGGCGGCGAACCAGGCCAGGTTGGCGACCACGAGACCGAGTACGAAGCGGCGGTACTCGACCCGCAGGCGGCGCGTTGCCACCAGGACCGTGACCCACAGGGGGACCATCACCAGCCACTGCACCACCACCCCGGCGTCGGTGCGGGGCAGGGCCAGCTCGACGACGATGTCGGTGACCGAGCCGGCGGTGACGGCGAGGGCCCCGGGTGTCACGACGGCGCGCTCAGCCGGCGTCGAGGGCCCGGCGGAAGGCGGCCACGAGCTCGCCCACCCCGTCGGGTCCGGCGCCCTCGAGCATGCGCCGCACGAGGGCCGATCCGACGACGGCGCCGTCGGCGATCCGGCACACCTCCGCGGCCTGGTCGGGCGTGCCGAC
>RFFY01000212.1 GCA_003697065.1 Actinomyces sp.
CCCGTGGGTCCCCCCGCCCCGGTGCCCGTCGACGTGGGCGTCGACCGGATCATGGCCGAGCTGCGCGGCGAGACCGAGCGGCCCCGCCCCCGGGGGCCGGCCCCGCTCCCCGGCTCGGCCCCGGCCGCCATCGTCGAACCGAACCAGGGCGCCGGGAGCGTGCCCGACGACGCGTCGTCTCCGGGCGGCTCCGCTGGGCATCTGGTGGCCGTCGACTCCAGCGCCCTGGTGCGCCGCTGGCTGCCCGACGCCCACCGGCGCCTCGTGGCCGACACCCTGGCGCGAGCCGACGCCTGGTGCGCCGCCGAGCTGGCCCGCACCGAGGCCATGCTCGCCCTGCACCGGGCCGCCGGCGATCCCTTCACCGCCACCGCCTTGTGGGACCGCCTGCGGGCCGACTGGGACGCCTTCTTCGTCGTCCCCGTCGACGGACGCTGCTGCGCCCGGGCCGCCGAACTCGGCGCCCGCTTCGGCCTCGCCACCGTCGACGCCGTACACCTGGCGGCCGCCGACCGCCTTCCCCGTCCGGTGGTGTGGCTGACCTTCGACCACCGCCAGATCCCCGCCGCCGCCGCCCTGGGCTTCGAGGTCGTCTCGCCGGTGGCCTGAAGCCCTCGGGTGCGCGCCGCCCCTAGGTGCCCGCCACGCGGCCGGCGGCCCGTGGGAGGCGCAGCTCGAGTTCCACCCGGGAGTCGGCCTCGGAGGCGTTGGGGCCGTAGCCCAGCACCAGGGCCCCCTGGGCGCCGCACTCCGGGCACCGGGCGAACACGACGAGCTGGAGGTCGGCGGGGTCCGAGGCCCCCTCCAGCCGGACATGATCGTGGACCACCAGGCGGCGGGGCTCGACCACCGTGCCGCAGGCCCCGCAGCGCACCCCGGTCCCCTCACCGGTGGACACCACCTCGAGGTCGGCGCCGTAGCCGCGGGCGCGTCCCCGCTCGAGGACGCTCAACACCGATTCGCTCGCCTCGTCGTGCACAGTGGTCACCTCCGTCGGGCCTCGACGGACACGACGTCGCGTCCGCCGTCACCTTGTCACATCCGGACCGCCTCGCGACACCGCCCGGCGGTGAACTCCGGCCGGTCACCCGGGGGGCACGGGCGGGGCCGTCCGTTAGCCTGTCGGGATGGCAGCGGTGGAGGTCCAGGGTCTGCGCAAGCGTTTCGGCGACACCGAGGCCCTGTGCGGGGTCGACCTCGAGGTGCCCGAGGCCAGTGTGCTGGGCCTGCTCGGTCCCAACGGGGCGGGCAAGACCACCACCGTCCGCATCCTCACCACCCTGCTGCGCGCCGACGCCGGGCGGGCGACCGTCGACGGCATCGACGTCCACGCCGAGCCCCACCGGGTGCGGGCCCGTATCGGCCTCACGGGCCAGTACGCCGCCGTCGAGGAACGGCTCACCGGGCGCGAGAATCTGCGCTACGTGGGGCGCCTCTACCACCTCGACCGCCAGACGGCGGCCCGGCGCGCCGACGAGCTGCTCGAACGCTTCGACCTCGGCGACGCCGCCGACCGGGTCGTCACCGGCTACTCGGGCGGCATGAAGCGTCGCCTCGACATCGCCATGAGCCTGGTGGCCCGCCCCCGGGTGCTCTTCCTCGACGAGCCCACCACCGGCCTCGACCCCCGCAGCCGCCTGGCCATGTGGGACCTGATCGGCGAACTGGTCGCCGACGGCACGACCACCCTGCTCACCACCCAGTACCTCGAGGAGGCCGACGTCCTCGCCGAACGCATCGCCGTCATCGACCACGGACGGGTCATCGCCCGCGGCACCCCCGACGAGCTGAAGCGCCAGGTGGGCGGCGACGCGGTCGAGGTCGCCCTCACCGATCCCGCCAGCGCCGATGCGGCCCTGGCCGTCCTCGCCGACCTGGCCACGGGACCCTGCACCGTCGGGGAGCGGCGCCGCTGGATCACGGTCCCCGTCACCGACGGGCGGGGCATGGTGCCGGCGGTGGTGCGCCGCCTCGACGACGCCGGGGTCGCCGTCGACGACGTCCGCATCCACCGCCCCACCCTCGACGACGTCTTCCTCGCCCTCACCGGCCGTCCCGCCGACGCCGAAACCACCGAACCCGCCGGAGTGCCCACGTGAGGACGCCCACGACCACCCCCGACGCCACCGCCGCCCCCGCCGGCTGGGAGGCCCCCACCGGGCCCCTGTGGATCCTGCGGGACGCCGCCACCGAGGCCGAGCGTCACCTGCGCATCGTGCCGCGCAACATCGAGCTGTTGATCTTCGCCGCCGTCCAGCCCGTGATGTTCCTACTCCTGTTCCGCTACGTGTTCGGCGGCTCGATCTCGGTACCCGGCTTCGACAGCTACACCCAGTTCCTCGTGCCCGGGGTCATGGCCCAGACCGTGCTGTTCGGCTCCGCCTTCACCGGCATCGGCCTGGCCGAGGACATGCACAAGGGGCTGGTCGAGCGCCTGCGCTCCCTGCCCATGTCCCGTTCGGCCGTCCTGTTGGGTCGCACCCTGTCGGATCTGGTGCGCAACCTGTTCAGCTTCGCCACCATGCTGGTCGCGGCCTTCGCCGTCGGCTTCCGCTTCGAGGGGTCCCTGCTCGACGCCCTCGTCGCCAGCGCCGTCCTGTTGGGCTTCAGCTACGCCTTCAGCTGGATCCAGGCCCTCATCGGGCTGTCCCTGTCGTCGGTCGAAGCCGTCAACTCCGCCGGCTTCATCTGGATGTTCCCGCTCACCTTCGTGTCGTCGGCCTTCGTCGATCCCGCGACGATGCCGGGGCCCCTGCGGGCCTTCGCCGACCACAACCCCTTCACCGTCGCCACCGACGCCTGCCGCGCCCTGTACAACGGGGCCGACCCGGGCGGCGACCTGTGGCAGGCGATCGCCTGGATCGTGGGGATCACCATCGTGTTCGCCGCCGCCTCCATCCGACGCTTCACCCGGGCGGTGCGCTGATGGCCCTGCCCGCCGACCAGCGTCCCTTCGACGACACCCCGGTGCACACCACCGACCTGCCGGCCACACCGGTGCGCGACCGCAACATCCCCGCCGAGGCCTGGGTCGAGGCCCCTCCTTCCCTCCTGCGCGCCGGTGACGACATCGGGCACCCCCGCATCGCCTACAAGCGCCGCCTCGGGCCCTGGTTGCTGTGGCGGGCCGGTCCCGCCCGGGGGGCGGAGGCCCGCTATGTCGCCGTCCACGCCGACGACACCTCGCGGGTGTGCACCTTCCGCCTCCACGCCGACGGCACGGGCGAGGGTGTGGGCCCCGACGGGCTCGTCCACCGGCGCTTCCGGGACTGGAAACGCTCCCTCGTCGAGCATCCCTGACACCCCACCCATTTCCCCTATCTGCGTAGGACTAAATCGGGTCGGGCCCTAGACTCCGGGCCATGGCCACCCCCCTCTTCGAGATCGTCGACCTCCACGTCGCGCCGGCCGCGGGCGGCGACGAGATCCTCCACGGGGTCGACCTCACCGTGAACGAGGGCGAGATCCACGCCCTCATGGGCCCCAACGGCTCGGGCAAGTCGACCCTGGCCTCGACCCTGCTCGGCAGTCCCGAGTACGTCGTCACCTCGGGGGCGATCCGCTTCCGCGGCGACGACATCACCGACTGGCCGCCCGACGTGCGGGCCAAGGCCGGGCTCTTCCTCGCCTTCCAGTACCCCCAGGAGATCCCCGGCGTCTCGGTGCGCAACTTCCTCACCCAGGCCCTCCAGGCCCGCAAGGGCACCGAGGTCTCCACCATCGAGACCTACATGGCGATGCGGGACTGGATGGAGCGCCTCGACATGGACTCGTCCTTCATGGACCGCTACCTCAACGAGGGCTTCTCCGGCGGCGAGAAGAAGCGCAACGAGATCCTCCAGATGGCGGTCCTCGAACCCGACATGGCCGTTCTCGACGAGACCGATTCCGGCCTCGACATCGACGCCCTGCGGGTGGTCGCCCGGGGCGTGCACGAGGTGCGTGCCCACCGTCCGGCCATGGGCGTGCTCGCCATCACCCACTACCAGCGCCTCCTCCACGAGCTGCGCCCCGACCGGGTCCACGTGCTCGTCGACGGTCGCATCGTCGACTCGGGCGGACCCGAGCTCGCCGAGCGCCTCGAGAACGAGGGCTACGAGCGCTACGGCGCCTGAACCGATCCCCGGGAGAAACCCGACGTGACCCTCCCCGACGTCAAGGCCGACTTCCCCCTCCTGGCCCGCACCGTCCACGGGCGCCGCCTCGTGTACCTCGACTCGGCCGCCACCTCCCAAAAGCCCGAACCGGTGCTCGCCGCCATGGACGAGTACTACCGGACCATCAACGCCAACGTGCACCGGGGCGCCTACGAGATCGCGGCGGCCGCCACCGAGGCCACCGAGCGGGCCCGCGCCCGCATCGCCGCCTTCGTCGGCGGGCACGATCCCGCCGAACTGGTCTTCACCAAGAACGCCACCGAGGCCATGAATCTGGTGGCCCGGGCCTGGGGCGGGGCCAACCTCGGTCCCGACGACGCCGTGCTGCTCACCCAGATGGAGCACCACGCCAACATCGTCCCCTGGCAGATCCTGGCCGCCGAGCGGGGCTTCGAGATCCGCTGGGTGCCCCTCACCGACGACGGCCAGCTCGACCTGAGCGAGCTCGACCGTCTCCTCGACGGCGTGAAGCTGTTCGGGGTCACGGCGATGTCCAACGTCCTGGGCACCCTCAACCCGGTCCGCCGCCTGGCCGACGCCGCCCACGACGCCGGGGCCCTCGTGCTCGTCGACGGCAGCCAGTACGTTCCCCACCTCCCCACCGACGTCACCGCTCTGGGCGCCGACTTCTTCGCCTTCACCGGCCACAAGATGTGCGGCCCCACGGGCATCGGGTGCCTGTGGGCCCGGCGTGAACTACTCGAGGCCATGCCCCCCTTCCTCGGAGGCGGCGAGATGATCCTCGACGTGCGCCTCGACGGCTTCACCCCCAATGCGGTGCCCCACAAGTTCGAGGCCGGCACCCCCCCGATCGCCGAGATCGTCGGCCTGGGGGCGGCGGTCGACTACCTGTCGGGGCTGGGCATGGAGGCCGTGCGCGAGCACGAGGTCTCCCTCACCGCCTACGCCCTGCGGAGCCTCACCGAGCGCTACGGGGACGACATCACCATCCACGGACCGTCGGAACCGGCGTCACGGGGCGGGGTGTTGTCCTTCGCCTTCCGCGACGTGCACCCCCACGACATCTCCCAGGTCCTCGACCAGCACGGGGTGTGCGTGCGGGCCGGCCATCACTGTGCGAAACCGCTCATGCGGGTCCTGGGGGTGGGTGCGACGGCCCGGGCCTCGGTGTACATCTACAACGACGAATCCGACATCGACGTGCTCGCCGACGCCCTCGAGCACGCCGGCGACATCTTCGGCCTCTAGCCCGATCCGGGCGCCATCGCACCACGACCACGGAGCCGACCATGCCGGGTCTCGAAGACCTCTACCGCGAGATCATCCTCGACCACTACCGCAGCCCCCGTAACCGCGGCGAGCTTCCCGTGCCGCCGGCCGTGCGGGCCGAGGGGTTCAACCCCCTGTGCGGCGACGAGATCGTGGTCTACCTCGACGTCGACGACGACGGCGTGGTCCGCGACGTCGCCATCGGCGGCCAGGGGTGCTCGATCAGTCAGGCCTCGGCCTCGATGATGTCGGCGGCCGTCAAGGGCCGCACGGTCGCCGAGGTCCGCGACCTGATCCGCTCCTTCAAGGCCATGATGTCGATCCACGAGTCGGCCATCGGCGACGACGCGGCCGACGGCTCGGAGCCCGACGACGCGACAGAACCGGTCGTCGAGTCCGGCGGGTCCGGCCTGGGCGACCTGGAGGCGCTCCGCGGGGTCGTGAAGTTCCCCGTGCGCATCAAGTGCGCCACCTTGTCGTGGAACACCCTCGCCCAGGCCCTCGACGAGGCCACCGCCTGAGTCCTCCCGTCCGCCGGGTCCGACGTGCGGCCCGGTCCGCCCGTCTCAGGCGTCGATCCCGTCGAGCGCCCGACGGACGGCGGCCGCGCAGGCGTCGGGGCTGAGACCCCCCACGCCGGTGCCCAGGCCCGGCATGGCGACCCGGTGCACCACCTCGGCCACCGGCTCCCCCGCCCGGGGGCCGTCGGGGAAGCGACCCCGGGTCACGAGGCGGAACACGGCGGCGGCGGCCAGGCCGGCGTTGGTCGCATCCGCCAGGCGGGTTCCGGGTTCGGTCATCGTCGGCGCCGAGATGAGCCAGGCGATGCGGGGGTCGCCGGTGGGCACGATCTCGGCCTCACCCACCGGGAGCAGGCCCCCGTGGCGGGTGGCGATGGCCGAGCGGACCGCCTCCTCGATCCCCGGTCCGAAGTGGCGCCGGTACACGCCGTCGATGCCTCCGCGCATGTAGCCGTGGGAGTTGGCGGGCGAGACGACGGCGTCGGGGGCGAGCTCGTCGGGCAAAGCGAGGATGTCGCCGGTGTACACGACGACACCGGCCACGTCGCCGCAGTGTCGCGACCAGGCCGACGCCAGCTCGTCGTCGAGGGCGCACAGGACGAGTTCGAAGGGCAGCATCTTCCACCTCCCGGATCTCCGGCGCGGACCTCGGGCACCCGGTGGGCCCCACCGGCGGCGTGGCACCGGGCAGGGGCCCCTCGAGGTCAGGTGCGGGGCGTGAGCTCCAGCGCCTCGACGGCGTCGACCCAGGCCCGGTCGAGGTCGGTGACCCCTCCGGCACTGTGGGTCGAGAGCCGCACCTCCACATGATTCCACGAGTTCGACCAGTCGGGATGGTGGTCGAGGCGTTCGGAGATCAGGGCGACGGCGGTCATCCAGGCGAAGGCGGCGGTGAAGTCGGCGAAGTCGAACACGGCGACGAGACGGTCCCCCTCGCGGCGCCAGCGGGGGTGGGCCTCGACGAGCTCGTCGATCTCGTGCTCGTCGAGGAGACGGCGCCTCGTCACGGCGAGGTCCCCGAAGCGAACGGGTCGGCGAAGGGGTCGGCGAAGGGATCGGCGGGGGCGTCGGCCGGGGTGGGTGCCGCCGCCGGCAGGTACGCCTCGTAGCCGGTCTCCTCGAGTTCGGCGGCCAGCTCCGGCCCCCCCGAACGCTGGATGCGTCCGCCGGCGAAGACGTGGACCACGTCGGGCTCCAGCACCTCGAGGAGGCGGGCGTAGTGGGTGATGGCGAGGACGCCGAGCCCGTCGTCGCGGGTGGCCTCCTCGATCCGGCGGGCCACGGCCCGCAGGGCGTCGACGTCGAGGCCCGAGTCGATCTCGTCGAGGACGGCGAAGGCCGGCGCCAACACGGCGAGCTGGAGGGTCTCGTTACGCTTCTTCTCCCCACCGGAGAGGTCGACGTTGAGGGGGCGTTCGAGGAAGCGTTCGCCGAAGCCGATGCGCCCCGCCTCCTCGCGGATGCGGGCCTCGACCAGGTCGGGGTCGTCGGGGGTGCGTCGGGAGGCGACCAGGAGGTCGCGCAGGGGGACACCGGGCACCTCGACGGGGTACTGGAAGGCGAGGAACAAGCCGGCCTCGGCCCGGCGCCAGGCGGGCAGCTCGAGCAGTTCGACGCCGTCGAGGCGGACCGACCCGGCCAGGATCTCGTAGCCGGGACGTCCGGCGAGCACGTGGGCCAGGGTCGACTTGCCCGACCCGTTGGGGCCCATGACGGCGTGCACCTCGCCGGATCGGACGTACAGGTCGACGCCGGTCAGGATCTCCCGGCCGTCGACGGCGGCGCGGAGGCCCTCGACGACGAGTTCGCTCATGACCCCTCCCCGGGGCGGACGGTGACGACGATCCGGTCGCCGTCGATGCGGGCGTCGAACACGGGAACGGGACGGGTGGCGGGCAGGGTGAGGGGCTCGCCCGTGCGCAGGTCGAACACGGCACCGTGACGGGGGCACTCGATGGTGGCGTCGTCGGGATCGACCTCCCCCTCCGACAGGGACACCTCGGCATGGGTGCAGGTGTCACCCACGGCGTAGACGTCGTCGTCGATGCGGACGACGGCCACGGGGATGCCGGCCACGACGATCCGCCGTGACGAGCCCGGCTCCACCTCGTCGAGGGGGATGCTCACCTCGTGGAGTTCGCTGGTGTCGGTCATCGCTCGGCCTCCGGGGTGGTCGGGGCGGATCGGGCGCCGAGGGCGGCGTCGACCAGGCTCTCGACCAGGGGACGGATCTCGGCCACCGGCAGTTCGGTGACGAGATCGGCGAGGAAGCCCCGTACGACGAGGAGCTCGGCCTCGTCGGGGGGGACGGCCCGACTCTCGATGTAGAAGCGCTGGTCGGCGTCGATGGGGCCGACGGCCGAGGCGTGGGAGCACCGCACCTCGTTGTTTTCGATCTCGAGGTTGGGGACCGACTCGGCGAAGGCGTCGTCGGAGAGCTTCACCACCCGGTTGGTCTGGTGGGCGTCGGCGTTGCGGCCCTCGTGGGCGATGTGGATGAGGCCCGTGTAGATGGAGCGGGCGGCGTCGTCGACGACTCCCTTGAAGACGAGGTTGGCGTTGGTGTCGGGGGCCTCGTGGTGGTGGAAGGTGCGGAAGTCGAGCACCTGGGTCCCGCGGGCGACGTAGAGCCCCCTCAGGTCGCCGGTGGCGCCCCGGCCCACGAGGCGGGTGACGTTGCGCAGGCGGGCGTAGCGGCCGCCGAAGCCGACCCCACCGCCCACGAAGGTGGCGTCACGACCGACGCGGGCGGCGACCGTCGAGACGGTCCAGCTCCCGTCGCCACCCAGACCCAGCCAGAGGTGGCGGCAGCGGGCGGCGTCGCCGACCTCGATCTCGGTGACCGAGGCCACCAGAGCGGGTGATGCGTCGGCACCGGTGTGGCGTTCGACCACGGCGATCTCGGCGTCGCGCCCGACCCGGATCAGGACGCGGGGAGCGACGAGATGGGGGTGGGGCCGCGCCGAGGTGACGGCGTCGATCACCAGGGGGCCGTCGAGGACCGTCGAGGCCGCCACGTCGACGATCACGGGCTCGGGGGAGAACGCCTCGGCGAGGACGGTGAAGTGGTCGGCGTCGACGCCGACCACGCTTCCGGGGGCGTCGACCGTCTCGTCGTCGACGACGGCGATGCGCACACCGGCGGCGCTGTCGCCCAGCTCGACGTGGGCGACGAAGCCGTCGACGAGCACGAGCCGCGCCGCGGCCCCCGCCACGGGGTCGGGCAGGATCGGGGCGGGGTCACCGGACGGGCGGGAGGTGACGGGACGATGGGCGTCGACGTCGAGCTCGTCGATCGGGCTGTAGCGCCACTCCTCGAGCTCGGGAGACGGCACGGGGAGGTCGGCCAGCCGCTCGAGAGCCCGGCGTCGTCGGGCGGCGAGGGCCTCGGAGCCGGGGAGCTCCTCGATGGCGGACAGGGCGACAGGGGCGGTGTCGGTCGGGCTCACGGCCTGGATCTCCGGCGTCGTCGTCGGGGGCCGGGACCGGCCCGGCCGGGGATTTAGCCTATCCGCATAGTGCGAATAGGCAACGGGCGATCCGGCGGACAGGCACCGCGCCGGCGTGGTCCGGCGCCGGCGCTCAGCGTCGCCCGTGGCGGTAGCGGTCCCGCAGGTACTCGAGCAGGCCGCGACGCCGGCGTCCGCGTCGACGGACCCGTCGTCGTCGCCCGCCGACGGCGGGCGAGGTGGCCTTCGCACGCCGACGGCCCGGGACCAGGCGGCCCAGGCCCCGCCGCCGCGCCCTTTCGGCCTCGATCTCGGCGAGGACCCGGGGGCCGGCCTCGTTGACGATGTCCTCGGCGGCGTCGAGGAGGGCGGCCACCGACTCGTCACCGAGGCTGTCGGGCTCGGCGGGCGTCGGCGGGGTGACGAGGGTGCCGTGGGACCAGTTCACGTCGGCGAGACGCCGCTGGTAGGCCGGACAGTCGTCGGGGCAGCGCCAGGGCGCCTCCGGCGCCAGGTCGAGGTCGCACTTGCGCACCGTCTCGCCGTTGGCGTAGGTGCGGGACTCGAAGAACTTGCAGTCCTGGCGCATCGGCATGCGACCAGTGTGCCCCACCGGAAAGCGGTGACGGGGGCGCTCCCGCGTCCCGGCGGGTTTCAGCCGACCGAACCCTCCATCTGGAGCTCGATGAGGCGCGACCACTCGACGGCGTACTCCATGGGCAGGGTGCGGGTGACCGGCTCGATGAAGCCGTTGACGATCATGCCCATGGCCTGTTCTTCGGTGAGGCCCCGGCTGCGCAGGTAGAAGAGCTGCTCGTCGGCCACCCGCGACACGGTGGCCTCGTGGCCCACCACGGCATCGCCCGACCCGATCTCCATGTAGGGGTAGGTGTCGGAGATCGAGTCGCCGTCGAGGATGAGGGCGTCGCACTGGACGTGGCTGCGGCAGCCCCGCACATCGGGCTCGACCCGCACCAGTCCCCGGTAGGAGCTGCGCCCCCCGTCCTTGGAGATCGACTTGGAGACGATCTTGGAGCTCGTCTCGGGGGCGGCGTGGGTCATCTTGGCGCCCGTGTCCTGGTGCTGGCCCCGGCCGGCGTAGGCGACCGACAGGACCTCGCCGGAGGCCTTGGGGCCGACCATGACCACCGCCGGGTACTTCATGGTCAGGCGCGAGCCGATGTTGCCGTCGATCCACTCCATGTGGCCCTCGGCTTCGACCCGGGCCCGCTTGGTGACCAGGTTGTAGACGTTGTCGGACCAGTTCTGGATGGTGGTGTAGGTGACCCGGGCCGAGGGGCGCACGACGATCTCGACCACCGCCGAGTGCAGGGAGTCGGTGGAGTAGGTCGGCGCCGAGCAGCCCTCGATGTAGTGCACCTTGGATCCCTCGTCGGCGATGATGAGGGTGCGCTCGAACTGGCCCATGTTCTCGGCGTTGATCCGGAAGTAGGCCTGCAGGGGCATGTCGACTTCGACACCGGGCGGCACGTAGATGAAGGACCCGCCCGACCACACCGCCGAGTTGAGGGCGGCGAACTTGTTGTCGTTGGGCGGGATGATGCGGCCGAACCAGCGCTTGACGATGTCGGGGTACTCGCGCAGGGCGGTGTCCATGTCGCAGAACAGCACGCCGAGGCGCTCGAGGTCCTCGCGGTTGCGGTGGTAGACGACCTCGGACTCGTACTGGGCGGTGACCCCGGCGAGGTACTTGCGCTCGGCTTCGGGGATCCCCAGCTTCTCGTAGGTGTTCTTGATGGAGTCGGGCACCGACTCCCAGTCGTCGGCGAGACCCTCGGTGGGCTTGATGTAGTAGTAGATGTCGTCGAAGTCGATGCCGCTGAGGTCGCCGCCCCAGCCCGGCATGGGGCGTCGCAGGAAGCGCCGGTAGGACTTGAGACGGAAGTCGAGCATCCAGCGGGGCTCGCCCTTGAGCCAGGACATCTCGCGGATGATGTCCTCGTCGAGGCCCTTCTTGGGCTTGAAGACGTAGTCCTCCTCGTCGTGCCAACCGAGGCGGTAGCGGCTGAGATCGACACCGATGTCGGTGGAGGTCATGGCGTCTCCTCTGGGACGGGTCCTCTGGGTGGGTCGCGAGGCGGCGGGGGCCGGCGAATTTCTCCTACGGCGATAGTAACAACTCCCGACGGCGTCCCCACGGCGCCGCCGCCGCGGCGGCGCTCAGGGCCGGGTCAGACCCTCGATCAGGCCGGCGGCGAGGGCGGCCAGGCGCTCGGCGGTGCGGCGGTGCACGGCGAGGGACCGGCCGTGGGGGTCGGGTACCTCGTCGGGGCCCTGGCCCAGCAGGTCGGCGGTCGGACGCCGCCGGGCGACCGCCGCCGCCCGGGCCGTGGGGTCGCCGGCGGTGCGCCGGCGGGTGGCGTCGTCGAGGGCCTCGAGACCGGCGACCAGCCCGCCCAGGGTGTGGACGCGGGTGACGGTGTCGGGTTCGTCGACGAGGGTGACGACCCGACGGGCCAGCTCGCGTTCGACAGCGACGACGAGCTCGTGGGAGCGGACCAGTTCGGGGGTCACGACCCGACTGCGGTGGTCGCTGATGTCCAGACCCCGTTCGGCCATCACCCGGACCGCCGCGCCGCTGGCCGGTTCGCCGTCGACCCAGAAACCGGCGGAGGAGGCCCTCACCTCGAGGCCCCGCCGGCGTGCCTCCGCCTCGACCAGGGCGACCGTCATCGGGGAACGGCAGATGTTGCCCCGGCACACCACCAGGATCGCCGGCAGGACCACCGGCGGGCCGGCGTCGGCGTCGGCGTCGGAGGCCTCGGCGCTCGAGCCGGGGCCCCGGTCGGGGTCGGGGGGCATCATCGCCGCCGGCTCAGTCGAGACGCCGCAGCCCGTGGCGGTAGCGGCGACCCCGTTCCACGTACACCACGGCGTTGAAGCGGTTGGCGTCGGGGTCGACGGCGTCGGGACGGACCTTGGCCGGCACGCCGAGGGCCATGGCCCGTTCGGGGACCACCTGGCCGTTGGTGACCACGGCGTTGGCGCCGACGAGGGCGTGGGGTCCGACCCGGGCGTCGTGGAGCACGACCGACGCCGTGCCCACCAGGGAGTTGTCGGCGATGGTGCATCCCTCGAGATGGGCCAGGTGCCCGATCGTGCAGCCCTCGCCCACGATCGTGTCGTGGGCGGGGGTGCAGTGCACCACGACCCCGTCCTGGATGTTCGACCGGGCACCGATGCGGATGGCGCCGTCGTCGCCGCGCAGCACGGCGTTGGGCCACACACTGGCCTCGGGTCCGATCTCGACGTCGCCGATGACGATCGCCGTCGGGTCGACGTAGGCGGAGGGGTCGATGCGCGGGGCGCGTCCCTCGAAGGCGTAGAGCGCCATCACAGCTCCCGGAAGGTGCCGTAGCCGCCCTTGTAGAACAAGAGGGGCCCGGCCCCGCCCGCCGTGTCGTCGGTGCCGAGGGCCCGGACCCGACCGACGACGATCTCGTGGTCGCCGCCGTCGAAGACGGCGTGGATGTCGCAGTCGATCCAGGCCAGCGAGCCCTCGATGACGGGGGCGCCCGTGGCCTCGGTGCGCACGGTGACGCCGGCGAACTTGTCCTCGCCACTGCGGGCGAAGATGTCGCAGACGTGCTTTTGGTCGGCGCCGAGCACGTTGACGCAGAAGCGGCCCCCCTGGCGGATGGCCTGCCAGCTGGTGGAGGTGCGTCCGGGGCAGAACATGACGAGGGGCGGATCGAGCGAGACGCTGGCGAAGGACCCGATGGCCATCCCCACGTGCCCGTCGGGCCCCACCCCGGTCACGACGGTGACCCCGGTCGGAAAGTGTCCCAGGACCCGGCGGAACTCGCCGGGGTCGATCGGGTCGGTACCGGTTCCGTCACCGGCGGAAGGGTCGGCGGCGGTGTCGTTCATCGCGCTCCTCGTCTCGCGGGGTGGTGTCGTCGCCCGGTGAACCCGGCGCGTCTCCGGGGTGAGCGTCTCACAGGGTGATCTTGAGGCCCTCGGCGGCGGCCGACACCACGATGCCATGACGACGGCCCCGTTCGGCGGCTTCGGCGCAGAGCACGTCGAGGGCGTCGTCGTGGCGGCCGGGATCGTGGTGGAAGAGCACCAGGTGGTGCACGCCGGCCCGGCGGGCCACCTCGACGGCGTAGCGCGCCGTGCAGTGACCCCAGTCGGCCCGGTCGACGAGCTCGGCGGGGGTGAACTGGGCGTCGTGGATCAGCAGGTCGGCACCCTCGCAGAGTTCGAGGACCCCCTCGTCGACGTGGTCGGGGTCGCCGACGGGCTCCTGGTGGTCGCTCACGTAGGCGACGCACCGGCCGGCACGCTCGACCCGGTAGCCGTTGGTGGTGTCGGTGTGGGGCACGGGGCGGACGGTGACGGTGGCGTCGGCGACCTCGACGGTCTCGTGGTGCACGTCGTGAAAGACGATGGTGCCGGCCAGCTCGTCGGGTTCGATGGGAAAGAAGGGCGGACACATGAAGCGGGCGAAGGCCTCGCCCATCGGCTCGCCGGCGTGGCCGGGTCCGTAGACGTCGAGCCGGGTGTCGGCCCGGTGCAGGGGTACGAAGAAGGGCAGGCCCTGGACGTGATCCCAGTGGAGGTGGGAGACGAAGGCGTGGATGCGGTGGGGTCCGGGCCCGAAGGTGGCGCCCCAGGGTCGCAGCCCGGTGCCCAGATCGAACACGAAGGGGTCCGCGCCCGGCACCTCGAGCGACACGCAGCTCGTGTTGCCCCCGTAGCGGCGCACGGTCGGGCAGCTGCACGGCGTCGAGCCCCGGACCCCGTGGAAGGCGACGGTCAGGCCGCCCTGGCGCTGGTGCAGGTCCCCCCGGTGCGACATGCGGGCCTCGACGCTAGTCGGCGCCCGCCTCCCGACTCCAGAGTCTGTGACCGATTGCACACTCTGCGTGTCGGGCTTCTGGGCTCCTCCACGCCCATGTGGCACAGTGACGGCGATGACGGCCGAGACGCGCCCACCACTCCCCGACGGCCTGGTGGCGGTGGTCAAGCGCGACTGCCCGACCTGTGTGCTCATCGCCCCCGTTCTCGAGACCCTGGCCGCCGCCGGCGAGCTGACCGTGTACACCCAGGACGACCCCGCCTTCCCCGCCGAGGCCGACTGGGTCCGCGACGACACCGACCTGGCGGTGTCGTGGCATCACGACATCGAGACGGTCCCGACCCTGCTGCGGGTCGTCGACGGGGTCGAGACCGAGCGCCTCGTGGGCTGGTCCCGGCCGGCCTGGGAGGCCTTCTGCGGGACGGCCCCCCTCGGCGAGGACCTGCCCGAGCACCGGCCCGGCTGCGGCTCGCTCAGCGTCGATCCGGGTCGCGTCGACGAGCTCCGCGCCCGCTACGGAGGCACCGGCCTGCGGAGCCGCCGGATCGAGATCGCCCGCCTCGAAGACGAGTGGGAAGCGGCCTACGACAGGGGATGGAGCGACGGGCTGCCCGTCGTGCCGCCCACCGAGACCCGCGTCCTGCGCATGCTCGAGGGCACCAGCCGCTCCCCCGACGAGATCGTCGCCGTCGTCCCACCCGACCTCGTGGAGTGCACGGTCGAGAAGGTGGCGATCAACGCCGTGATGGCGGGCTGTCGGCCCGAGTACCTACCCGTCGTCCTCGCCGCCGTCGAGGCCGTCTGCACCGACGAGTTCAACATGCACGGACTGCTCGCCACCACGATGGGGGTCGGGCCCGTGATCGTGGTCAACGGCCCCATCCGGCACCGCATCGGTATGAACGCCGGCATCAACGTGCTGGGCCAGGGCAACCGGGCCAACTCCACCATCGGCCGGGCGCTCCAGCTCGTGGTGCGCAACGTCGGCGGCGGCCGTCCCGGCGGTGTCGACCGGGCCACCCAGGGCCAGCCCGGCAAGATCGGGCTGTGCTTCCCCGAAGACGAGGAGGGCTCGCCGTGGGAACCCCTGTCGGTGTGGCGGGGGATGGAGCCCGGCGTCTCGACGGTCACCGTCTTCGCCGGTGAGGCACCCCGCATCATCGTCGATCAGCTCTCCCGCACCCCCGAGTCCCTGGTCGCCCACTTCGCCGAGGCCCTGCGCAGCGTCGTGTCGCCCCGCCTCATCCAGGGCTTCGACGCCCTGCTCGTGCTGTCGCCCGAGCACATGGCCCGCTTCCGCGACGCCGGCTGGAGCCGCCAGGACTTCCTGGCCGCCCTCACCGAGGCGTCGATGATCGACACCGACACCATCGTGCGCGGCGCCGGAGGCATCGCCGAGGGGGTCCCCGAGGGCCTGGCCGGCCTGCGCCTGCCGAAGTTCCGCGAGGGCGGCCTGCTCGTCGTGCACGCCGGGGGCGGGGCGGGCCTGTTCTCGTCGGTCATCGGGGGCTGGGTCAACGGCGCCACCGGCTCGGACCCCGTCACCCGCGAGATCCGTCCCTGACCCGGCGCCACCAGCCGACCACCACCACCATCGGAGGACGACCATGACGATCGTGTTGGACCCCACCAGCGAGCGCCACCCCGACACCCGGCCCCGGGCGCCCCGCCTCGGCTCCCTCGAGGGGGCCACCGTGGGCCTGCTCGACATCTCCAAGCCCCGCGGCGACGTGTTCCTCGACCGCGTCGCCGAGCGCCTCGAGGCCCTCGGCGCGAGCGTCGAGCGCTACCGCAAGCCGACCTTCGCGAAGCCCGCTCCCGTCGACCTCCGCCACGAGATCGCGACCCGCTGCGACGCCGTCATCGAAGCCCTCGCCGATTGAGGCTCGTGCACGACGTGCAGTGTGCACGACATCAGCGATCTCGAACGCCGCGGCATCCCCGGGGTCTTCGTGGCCACCGTCGAGTTCACCGACGCCGCCGCCGCCCAGGCCGCGGCGCTCGGTTTCGATCCGGCGGCGGTGTTCTCGCCCCACCCGATCCAGGACCGCACCGACGAGGAGATGACGGCGATCGCCGACGCCCTCGTGGACCGGCTCGTCGCCGCCCTCGTCGAGCCCGACGGCGCCACCTGACCGGCGACGACGCTCACAGCACCAGCTCCTCACCGCGGCGCCGGACCAGGCCCTCGTCGAGGAGACGGCCGATCACCTGCTGCGCCCGCGCCGGCTCGTCGGGCCAACCCATGACCGCGGCCGCCTCGGCGAGAGCCACCGGCCCCGCCCTCAGGGCTTCCACGAGACGACCCCGCCCCTCGCGGTCGGACCCCGCGAAGGGCGCCTGACGTCCGCTGACGGCCGCCGATCCCGCCGCCGGGTCGGGCCCCGTTCCCCGCCACCGGCACAGGGCGCCCACCGGGCACGCGTCGCATCCCGGGGAGCGGGCCCGACAGATGAGGGCGCCGAACTCCATGATCGACTGGTTCCACCACCAGGGGTCCCGTCCGGCGGCCAGGCGGGCGGCGATCTCCTCGACTCCACGTCGGGTGAGGCGGCGGCCGCTCAGGCGGGCCAGGACCCGACCCACGTTGGTGTCGACCACGGTCGCCGCCTCCTCGAAGGCGAAGGCCCGCACGGCGTGGGCGGTGTAGGGGCCCACTCCGGGCAGGGCGAGCAGGTCCTCGAGACGACGGGGTACGGCACCGCCGTGACGCTCGACGATGCGGACAGCCGCCCGGTGCAGGGCGAGAGCCCGCCGGTTGTAGCCCAGGCCGCTCCAGGCCCGGATCACCTCACCCGGCTCGGCCCCGGCGAGGGCCGCCGGGTCGGGGAAGCGGGCGCAGAAGTCCTCCCAACGGCCGAGGACACGCTCGAGCCCGGTCTGCTGGGCCATCACCTCCACCACCAGGATCCGCCACGGATCACGGGTGCGGCGCCAGGGCAGGTCGCGCAGATGGTGACGCCCCCAGGACTCGATGGCCTCCGCCAGCGAGACGTCCACCGAGGAGGCCATGACGGCACCCTAGTGAAGCGCCCCCGTCACCGGCTCACACGA
>RFFY01000213.1 GCA_003697065.1 Actinomyces sp.
GCGGGCGACGGACACGGGCGTGTGACCCGGTGGCGCCATGTCGCCGGCCACCCCGTGGTTCGACAGGTAGGTCGGCCTGGTGTCGTCCCGCGTGTCGACACCGGGGACGTCGACACCGAGGACGAAGTCGTGGGACGGGCGACCCGCCAGGCCCAGGTCGAGCACGCTGACGTCGGCGGCGATCCCGTCCGGATACGGGTGACCGGTCAGGGCGGCCGCCGCCCGGGGCGATCCGACGGCCACGATCACCGCCGGGGCGTCCGGCAGCTCCCCCAGACGGTCACCGCGGACCATCCGCACGCCCACCGCCGTGGCCATCTCGGCCAGACGTCGTACCAGCCGGCCCCAACCACCGTCGAGGTAGACCACCCCGTGGTGCAGAGACGCACGGAGCTGGGTCACGGCCACCTCGGCGCTCAGCCGGCCGGGAGCGTTCGTGTAGCTCGACAGGCGCACCAGGGCCTCGAGAACACGCCGCGTGCCCTCGCGGTCGGTCACCCCGTCCAGCCACTGCGCCACGGTCAGGCCGGCGACCGAAGCGGGGTCGAGGCGGCCGAGCCGGGTCAGGACACGGACGAGGGCGAGCTTGTCGCCCGAGCCCAGCAGACGGCTCGTGATCAGGGATCCCGGTCCGACGATCAGGCGCTCGAGACGACCACCGGCGTCCGCCATGGCGCCCGCCAGGGGCGGCGTCACCCCTTTCGGGGTGATCCCGAGCTCGGCGAGCACCGCCTCGGCGGGGCCGCCGCGGTACAGGGCGTGGGGGCCCTGGTTGAAGCGGAAGCCGTCCCGGGTGTCGGTGGTCGCCCTCCCGCCCAGGCGGCGACGGCCCTCGTGGAGGGTGACGGTGTGGCCCGCCCGGGCGGCGAGGATGGCGGCGGTGAGCCCGGCGAGCCCACCCCCGACGACGACGATCTCGGCGGGCGACCCACCGTCGCCCGCGCACGCGCCCCACCCGGACGACCCACCGTCGCCCGCGGACGCGCCCCACCCGGGCGACCCACCGTCGCCCGCGGACGCGCCGGGTCCGGGCGACCCGTTCACACTGTCGTTGTTCATGCCTCCTCGACGATGCAGGACGGCCGGATGTGACAGCAGGTGCCTCACGAGGAACCGCTCACGTGCCTCACGGGGAAGCGCTCACGGCGGCCGGTCCGCTTCGCCGGAGGGGTGGAGACGGACGGCGTACCAGGTACCGTCGGTGCGTCGCCGCAGGTGGATGATGCCGGTGTGGACCTGGGTGTGGCAGTGGGCGCACAACGAGGCGAGCTGGTCGATGTCGGTGCGCCCACCGCTGGCGTAGGGTTCGACGTGGTGGGCGTGGGTGTGGGTGAAGGGTGCCCCGCAGAC
>RFFY01000019.1 GCA_003697065.1 Actinomyces sp.
GGGCGTACCAGGCGGTGCCGTAGTTGATGGGGATGGCGGCCGCCCGGGCCGGGTCCAGGGCCTCGGCCGGGTAGGGGTGGACAGATCCGGCCGGGACCGCGACCAGCTCCGCCAGTCCCCCGCCGGCCATCACCACCGGGGTCCCGACGGGCGGGGCGTCGACGCCCTCGCCCAGGGCGACCACCCGACCGGCCGTCTCGCCCCCCGGCGTGTGGGGGAGGCGGGTCGGAACCTGGTAGGCACCCCGCGACATGAGAACGTCGGGGAAGGACAGGCCCACCGCCTCGACGGCCACCAGGACCTCGCCGGGGCCCGGACGGGGGTCGTCGTCGGTCTCGAGGACCAGCACCTCGCCGGGCTCTCCGAGTTCGTGTTGGCGCCAGAGTCGCATCGTCGGTCGGTCCTTCGGTGTCGTCACGTTCCCTGCGGCGCCCGACGAGAACGACCGGTCGACCGCGGACGGGGCCGTACCCTAGGCCCGCAGGCGGGCGCCGTGCGCCTTTTCGACGGCGGCGATGCAGGCCTCCCGGATCTCGGCGATCTCGGCATCGGTCAGGGTGTGGTCGGGAGCCTGGAGGCGCAGGCGGAAGGCCAGACTGCGGGTGCCCTCCGCCAGTCCGGGACCCCGGTACACGTCGAAGAGCTCGAGGCGCACCAGGCGCTCCCCACCCGCCTTGCGCAGGGTCGCCTCCACGGCAGCGGCCGGAACCGCCTCGGGCACCTCGAAGGCGAGGTCGATGTCGGCCGACGGGTACTTGCTGACGGGCCGGTACCGCCGCCGGCCGTGGGGTCCTGACAGGATCTCCCCCAGGTCGAGCTCGAGCCAGGCCACCCGGCCCTCGACCCCGAAACGCTCGCACACGACGGGGTCGACCTCACCGACGGCTCCCCGCACCCGTCCCGCCACGACGACCTCGGCCGCCCGGGTGGGATGCAGCCCCGCCAGCTCGGCCGCCCTCAGCTGGACGTTGGGCAGGGCCAGGACCTCGGTCAGGAGGCGGACGACGGCCACCGCCCGCGGGGCCTCCTCCCCCGCCAGGGTCACGGCCAGGTGCTCCCGCTCGTCGGGCAGGATCTGGCCCTCGGGGGGCGGCCCGAAGACGTGCCCGATCTCGAAGAAGCGCAGATCGTCGTTGCGGTGGCTCTGGTTGTAGGCGACGATGCGCAGCTGACCCGGCAGCAGGGACGTGCGCAGGAGCGACTCGGTCGCGTCGAGGGGGTTGGACAAGGCGATGGCGTCCTCGGGCAGGCCGGCGGCGGCGAGGTCGCCGGGACCGAGGAAGGGCATGGGCTGGGTCTCGTGGCAGCCGGCCCCGACCAGCACCTCGCGCACCAGACGGCGATCGCGCTGGTAGTCGCTGAGGCCCCCCACCTGGGCCGGACGGGGCACGGTACGGGGCAGGCGCTCGTAGCCGTGGAGGCGGGCGATCTCCTCGACCACGTCGATCTCGGTGGTGGCGTCCCAGCGCCAGGTCGGCAGGGTCACGGCGAGCTCGTCGCCCCGGCGCCGGGCGTCGAAACCGATGGGAGCGAGAAGGGCCGCCATCTGCTCGGCACCGAGCTCGGTGCCGAGCAGGCCGTTGACCCGGGCCGGACGCACCCGGATGGGACCGCGGTCGGGCAACTCGCCCCGTTCGTCGATCTGTCCGGCCACCAGACGCGCCCCGCCGGGAGCGAGCAGCTCGGCGAAGCGTCGGCAGGCCCGGTCGATGTTCTCGCCCCAGTCGGCGCCCCGCCGGAAGCGCATCGAGGCCTCCGAGGGCAGGTTGAGACGCTTGACCGTCCGGGAGATGGACGGTGGATCCCACCAGGCCATCTCGAGCAGGACGTTGCTGGTGGTGTCGTCGATCTCGGTGGAGGCGCCGCCCATGACCCCGGCGATACCGATGGCGACGTCGTCACCGTCGGCGATCACCCCGTCGGCGGCCGCCAGGACGCGCTCGACGCCGTCGAGGGTCACGAGGCGTTCGCCCTCGCGGGCACGCCGGATGCGCAGAGCCGGACCCGCCACCTTGGCCAGGTCGTAGGTGTGGTTGGGCTGGCCCAGCTCGAGCATCACGTAGTTGGAGACGTCGACCACACTGTTGATGGGTCGCATCCCCGTCAGGGTGAGGCGTCGGGCCAGCCAGGCGGGCGACGTCCCCACCCGGATGTCGGTGAGCACCCGGGCCACGAAGCGGCCGCACAGGACGGGGTCGAGGATCTCGACCCGGGCCATGTCGTGGACGGGTCCCCCCGACTCGGTCACGTCGGGTTCCGGCAGCTCGAAGGGCACGCCGAGGCCGGCGGCCAGGTCGCGGGCGACACCGGCGACCGAGAGAGCGTCGGGGCGATTGGCGTTGACCTCGAGGTCGTACAGGACATCGCGTTCGAGCCCGAGGGCCTCGCGCACGGGTTCGCCCAGGCGGTCGGCCAGGTGGGGCGGGAGGATGAGGATCCCGTCGGCGTCGTCGGCGAGCTCGAGTTCGGCCGCCGAGCAGCACATGCCCGACGAGATCTGGCCCCGGAGCTTGCGCTCGCGGATCTCGAGGCCGCCCGGCATGACGGTGCCGACCGTGGCGAGGGGGATGAGGTCGCCCTCTTTCATGTTGAAGGCACCGCAGCACACCTGGCGGATGGTGCCGTCACCGGCGTCGACGTCGACGAGCTGGATGCGGTCGGCGTCGGGATGGGGCCGCAGGGCCACGACCCGGGCGACCACGATCGAGTCGGGCAGATCGCCCAACACGTGCATCTCCTCGACGGCCAACCCGAGGGCGCTCAGGGTCTCGCCCAGTTCGACCGGGTCACCGTCGATGTCGGGCGCGAACTCCCGCAACCACGACAACAGGACCTTCATGCGGACTCCTCGACGGACACGGGGGCGGGGCGGACGGCGGGTGCGGGGCCCGATGTGGGCAGCGGCGGGGACATCAGAACTGGCTCAGGAAGCGGACGTCGTTGTTGACGAGCTCACGGATGTCGTCGAGCCGGTAGCGCATGACGGCCAGGCGGTCGATCCCGAACCCGAAGGCGAAACCCTGCCAGCGCTCCGGGTCGACCCCGCAGTTGCGCAGGACGTTGGGGTGGACCATCCCGCACCCGCCCAGTTCGAGCCATCCCCCGTCGGGGGTGGAGATGTCGAACTCGGCCGAGGGCTCGGTGAAGGGGAAGTAGGAGGGACGCAGGCGGCTGGTCACCTCACCGCCGAAGAAGGCCTTCACGAACTCGTCGATGGTGCCCGCCAGGTCGGCCATGGTGATGTCCTCGTCGACGACCAGTCCCTCGATCTGGTTGAAGGCGGGGAGATGAGTGGCGTCGGCGGTGTCGGCCCGGTAGGTGCGGCCGGGAGCGACGATGTAGATGGGTGGCTCGGTGCTCTCCATCACCCGGATCTGCACGGGCGAGGTGTGGGAACGCAGCATCACCTGCTCGGGCTCACCGAGCTCCACGAAGAGGGTGTCGAAGCTGCCCCGGGCCGGGTGCCAGTCGGGGATGTTCAGGGCCTCGAAGTTGTACCAGTCGGTTTCGACCTCGGGCCCCTCGGCGATGGTGAAGCCCATGCCGACGAAGACGTCCTCGAGGCGGTCACGGGCCTGGGACACGAGGTGC
Source organism: Actinomyces sp. (assembly GCA_003697065.1). GTDB lineage: Bacteria > Actinomycetota > Acidimicrobiia > Acidimicrobiales > Aldehydirespiratoraceae > J010. The sequence continues at coordinate 3,592 of RFFY01000019.1, forward strand.
ACGTGACCGCGGGGGATGCGGTCGAGCGACTCGGTCAGATCGAGGCGCTCGGCCTCGAGGCGGCGTCGCCGCTCGGCCTGGGCCAGGCGCTCGCGGGCGGCGGTGACAGCGGCTTCGAGCTCGGCCCGGGTGTCGTTGAGGAGGCGCCCGACCCGGCGCCGGTCCTCGGGGTCGAGGGCGCCGAGGCTGGTCTTGAGGCCGGCCAGGGCGGAGCGCTTGCCCAGCAGCTCGCCGGCGAGACGGTCGAGCTCGGCCAGCTCGTCGACCGACGCCAGCTTCCGTGTGGCTTCGGCGGCGAGGCGTTCCAGCTCGGCGGTGATCGCTGACGGCGAGGAGTCGGACACGGGGACCTCGGGGGGTCGGCGGGGCCGGCTGTCACCTTGGCCCGCTCGGCAGGGGGTTTCCAAGTCGGCCGCGCCCGGAGGCCCGACGTCGGACGCGCAGCCTAGCGGGGACCGCCGGGGCTCCCGGCGACCGTCGCCGCCCCGTCGCCGGGGCTCAGAGGCGAACGAAGTCGGCGTGGAAGCCGAAGGGGACGCGCTGGGGCAGGCGGACGCGCGCCACCGGTCCGGCGGCCACGTCCCCGGCGTCGAGGACGACCAGGCTCGAGGTGTCGGTGGCGCGGTCCCAGACGTAGGTCAGGAGCCAGCCCTCCTCGGGCCCGGCGTCGGGGTCGGGCACGAAGAAGGGCTCGTTGGGCTGCTCGGCGGGGCCGGGCCACCAGGCGTCGGTGGCGCCGGTGGCGAGGTCGACACCGGTGATGCCCTCGAACCACAGCTCGGGTCCGTCGGTGCGGGTGGTGACGTACCAGGCCCGGCGCGAGCCGCGTCCGACGAGGCGGCGGTCGACGCCGGGCAGATCGAGAGGTATGTCGCTCAGGCGACGCCGGGCGAAGGTGGGGCGCTCGCCGGACAGGTCGATGGTCCAGCGGGTCAGGTGGCTGGGCCCGTCGATGCCGTCGTCGTCGGCGAAGAAGTCGGACAGTTCGCTCACGTCGACGGTGATGGTGTCGCCGGTGCGGACGGCGTTGGTGCCGTGGAAGACGTAGAAGGGGTCGAGCTCGATCCAGCGGATCTCGGACCCGTCGCCGCCGAGCGGCATGACACCGACCCGGGCCCCGTAGTCGGGGTCCCAGCGGTACGGGATGGGTTCACCGGCGAGGGCGAGGTCGAGGTCGAACAGCACCGGCCCCTCCCAGAACACGACGTCGCGGTCGGTGACGGCGAAGTCGTGGATCATGGTCGAGGCGCCGGTCTCGATCGGGGTGGCGTGTTCGACCCGGGTGCCGTCGGCGGAGATGACGTAGTAGGTGAGGTAGGGCGGCTCGAGCAGGCCGTAGCCGAAGGCGTGGAGAAGGCCCGTGTCGGGATCGCGCTTGGGGTGGGCGGTGAGGTTGGGGCCGAGGGCACCCCCCAGGTCGACGGGTCCGACGGTGGACAGGTCGGCGGGGTCGAGCTCGAAGGGCCAGCCGATCTCGCCCAGGCTCCAGAGGTGACCCCCGTGGGCGTACACGCTCACGTTCGACTGGCTCACCTCGCGCCCGGGTATCCCGGGTGCGGCCGTGCCCGCGACGGCCGCCTCGTAGACCGGGGTCCGGACCCAGCGGTTGCGGTACCACAGGGCCCGGCCGCCGGCGAGACGGACGCCGTGGACCATCCCCTCGCCGAAGAACCAGTGGGCGGTCGGGGCCAGACCGTTGGAACCGTTGCGCACGTAGAGCCCGTCGAGCGCCGGCGGCAGGGCGCCCTCGACCTCGAGGTCGACGGCGTCGATCTCGGCGCTGACGGGGCGGAAGCCCCCCTGCACCCAGTAGGGCAGATCGGGGTCGAAGGCGGGCGCGGCTGTCGGCGGCGATGTCGCCGCCGGAAGCGTGGTGGTCGTCGAGGTGGAGCTGGAGGAACTCGAGGGGCCGGACCCCGACGGCGCCGGACCGGTCGCCCGCTCGGCCGCCTCGGCGCAGGCGGCGAGGAGGCCGGGTCCCACCACCCCCAGGGCCAGGGCCCGCCTCAGCAGAGCCCGCCGCACCGGATCGTGCTCAGCCACCACGGTTCCGGTGGGCCTCGACGGCGAGCAGGGTGCCGGCCATGGCGACGTTGAGCGACTCGGCCCGGCCGGGCAGATCGATGCGCACGCGAGTGGTGCAGGCAGAGGCCACGTCGGGATCGAGTCCCCGGGGCTCGGAGCCCAACACGATCGCCAGCGGGGGACGCAGGACCCCGGTGTCGTGGGGTGCGCCCCCGTGGGGGTCGGTGGCCACCACGGTGGCGCCGGCATCGCGGAGAGAACCGATCACGGACCGGGCATCGTGGCCGGTCACGACCGGGACCCGCAAGACCGAACCGGCCGAGGCGCGCACCGCCTTGGGTCCGAAGGGGTCGGCGCCACCCACGCTGACCACGGCGACGGCGGCGACGGCGTCGGCCACCCGCACCAGGGTCCCGACGTTGCCGGGATCGGACACACCGACGAGCACGAGCACGATGTCGTCACGATCGAGGCGGGTCGGCAGGACAGCGGCCGGTCGGGGGGCCAGGGCCAGCAGGGGTTGGGGGGTCACCGTGCGGGCGAGGCGCCCGAACAC
>RFFY01000214.1 GCA_003697065.1 Actinomyces sp.
CCGCGGCGACGATCATGCTCGGACGGTGTGGATCACGCATGTGGTGTCGGTCTCCTCCACGAAGGGTGTGCGGGCCCGGGTGGACCCACCGGCGCGCACGTTAGGAGGGGCAGACGACCCCCGGGCGAGGCCCGGGCGACACCGAAGTGAATTCTCGGTGAACGAGGCGTCGGGAGGCGCCGGGATCAGGCCCCGTCGACGGCGGCCACGAGGCGCCGGGGATCAGGCCCCGTCGACGGCGGCGACGAGGCGCCGGTCGTGCTCGTAGGTGAGCAGGCGCGCGGCGTCGGCCACGGGGACCCAGCGCACCTCGTCGACCTCGTCGTCGGGCTCCCGGGCGAGGTCGGTGGGTCCGAGCGGGGTCATCCGCCAGTAGACGACCTCCTTGGTGCGCCCCCGACGGTCCCGGTAGCGCACCCGCCCCACCTCCGGACCCGGCCGCGCCTCGATGCCGGTCTCCTCGCGTACCTCGCGTACGGCGGCGTCGACGAGGGACTCGCCCGGGTCGACCTTGCCCTTCGGCAGGGACCAGTCGTCGTAGCGGGGGCGGTGCACCACGAGAACCTCCGGGCCGTGGCGACCGGACCGCACGACCAGACCGCCGGCAGCCCGGACCTCGACCGGGGCGTCGGTCACGTCGCCGCCCGGGCCCGGGCCAGGTTCTGGAGGCGCTCGTGGGTATCGATCCCGGCCGGACCCCGCCGGCGGGTCCACACCCCGTCGCCGTCGAGGGTCCAGGCCAGCCGATCGTCGGTCAACTCGACCTCGAGGATCTCGAGGAGGCGGGCCACGAGGGCGTCGTCGTCCACCCGGACCAGGGCCTCGACCCGCCGGTCGAGATTGCGGGTCATGAGGTCGGCCGACCCTATCAGGGTGACGGCCCGGCCCTCGCCGGCACCGTTGGCGAAGTGGTAGATCCGGGAGTGCTCCAGGTAGCGGCCGACGATGGAGCGCACCCGGATGCGTTCCGACAGGCCCGACACCCCCGGGCGCAGGCAGCAGATCCCGCGCACGACGAGGTCGATCTCGACCCCGGCGGCAGCGGCGGCGTAGAGGCGGTCGATCATCTCGGCGTCGACCAGGGCGTTCATCTTCATGATGATCCGTCCCCGTCCCGAGGCCGCCTCGGCCTCGATCAGGGAGTACAGGCCCCGGCGGAGGCGCTCGGGCGCCACCAGGAGGCGTTCGTAGTGGATGTCGCGCCCGTAGCCGGTGAGGTAGTTGAACAAGAGGGCGATGTCGGCCCCGACCACCGGATCCGCGGTCAGCAGGCCCAGGTCCTCGTAGGTGCGGGCCGTGCGGTGGTTGTAGTTGCCCGTGCCGAGATGGCAGTAGCGCCGGATGCCCTCGGCCTCCTCGCGCACGACCATGAGCACCTTGGAGTGGATCTTCAAGCCGACCAGGCCGTAGGCGACGTGCACCCCGGCCTGCTCGAGCCGCTTGGCCCAGCCGATGTTGGCGGCCTCGTCGAAGCGGGCCTTGAGCTCGACCAGGACCGCCACCTGCTTGCCCCGCTCGGCGGCGGTGATGAGGGCGTCGATGATGGGGCTGTCGCCGGAGGTGCGGTACAGGGTCAACTTGATGGCCAACACGGCGGGATCGACGGCGGCCTGGTGCACGAACTCGACCACCGAGGTGGCGAAGGACGAATAGGGGTGGTGCACGAGGACGTCGCGCCGGCGCAGGACGGCGAAGAGGTCGGCGGGTTCGTCCTCGGCCACCAGTTCGGGCTCGGTGATCCCGGTCCAGGGCGGCCAGTGCAGGTCGGGCCGGTCCAGGGCGGCGATGACCTGCAGGCCCGAGGCGTCGAGGGGTGCCCGCAGGCGGTAGACGTCGTCGGGCGACAGGTCGAGTTCGCGCACGAGCAGCTCGAGGACCTCGTCGGACACGCCGTCTTCGATCTCGAGGCGGACGGCCTTGCCGAAACGACGACGGCGCAGCTCCATCTCGACGGCCGAGAGGAGATCCTCGGCCTCCTCCTCCTCGAGGGTGAGATCGGCGTTGCGGGTGACCCGGAAGCGGTACCACTCGAGGATCTCCATGCCCGGGAAGAGGCGGTCGAGGTGGCGTCCGATCACCTCCTCGAGGGGCACGAAGCGCTCGCTGTCGCCGATCCTCACCCACCGGTCGAGGGTGTTGGGGACCTTCACCCGGGCGAAGCGGCGGACGGCGGTGCCGGGATCGCGCACCACGACGGCGAGGTTGAGCGACAGGTCGGAGATGTAGGGGAAGGGGTGACCGGGATCGACGGCGAGCGGGGTGAGGACCGGGAAGATTCGGGCTTCGAAGCGCCCGGCCAGCCACTCCCGTTCCTCGTCGGTGAGCTCGTCCCAGGTGGCGAGCTCGATCCCGGCCCGGGCCAGGGCGGGCCGGATCTCGTCGATGAAGACGGCCTCGTGACGGGCCACCAGCTCCCGGGTGACGGCGTGGATGGCGCGGAGCTGGTCGGCGGGTGAGCGCCCGTCGGGGGTGCGCTCACCGATGCCCGCCGCCAACTGGTCGTGGAGACCGGCGACCCGCACCTGGAAGAACTCGTCGAGGTTGGTGGCGAAGATCGCACAGAAGAAGACGCGTTCGAGCAGGGGCACGTCGTGGTCGGCGGCGAGCTGGAGGACCCGGGCATCGAAGGCCAGCCACGACAGCTCGCGGTTGAGGTAGGGCGTGTCGTTGCGATCCCAGCCGCCGACGCGGGCCACACCCCGGTCGTCGACCGGGCCCGGGTAGGCGGCCACCGCCTCGGGCGCCCCGGTGGCGGTCAGCTCGCTCACGGGCGGGGCCCTCCCTCGTCGCCCACGCGGAGGGCGGCGCCGATGGCGCCACCCACGTCGCCCAGAGCGGCCGGGACGACGGGGACGCCCCCGCCGGCGAAGGCCCGCTCGGCGAGTTCGGCTTCGACGGCGGTCCGGAAGGGCCGGCCCAGGCGCTCGGCCAGCCCGCCACCGAGAACGACCCGCTCGACGTCGACGAGGGCGACGACGCTGGCCAGGGCGGCGGCGAGGGCGGAGGCGGCGTCGGCCACCAGTTCGGTGGCCACCTCGTCACCGGCCTCGACGGCCTCGGCCCAGATGCGGGACTTCATCCGCTTGCGGCCGGCGAGCTCGACGAGCAGGGTCGGCCGCCCCTGCTCGTGGAGGTGGCGGGCCCGTCGCTCCAGGGCGTTGCGGCCGGCGTAGTCCTCGAGCTCGCCCCGGCCGGGCACCTCGGGGTCGCGCAGGTCGCGGAAAGCGACGAAGGTGTGCCCGATCTCGCCCGCCAGTCCGCGGGGACCGTGACGCAGACGGCCGTCGAGGACGAGTCCGGCACCGACGCCGGTTCCCACGAAGACCCCCAGCAGGTCGTCGGTGCCCCGGCCCGCACCGAGGCGGTGTTCGGCCAGAGTGCCGACGTTGACGTCGTTGTCCACCACCACCCTGCGGCCGGTCAGGCGGGCCAGCTCGTCGGCGACGGCCACCTCGTGATCCCAACCGGGCAGGTTGGGGGCGGCGGGCACCCGCCCCGAACCCGGGCGCACGGGGCCGGGCACACCGATGCCCAGGGGGGCGCCGCCGCCGGGGTCGACGGCGTCGACCACCGCCGCCACCACCGCCAACACGTCGTCGGGTCCGCCCTTGCGGGGTGTCGCCTTCTTGCACCGGGCGACCACCTCGCCGTCGACCAGGAGGACCCCCATCGTCTTGGTGCCGCCCAGGTCGATCCCGACCGCACGGCCCACCGGGGAAAAGCCCGACGGGGTCACCGCCCGCGTCCCGCCCCTCGATCGCGGCGGCCGGCGGTGGACCGAGGACCGGGAGGAATCGTCGTCACCCGGTCTCCTCGGGGTCCTCCGGGTAGCCGAGGTCCCAGTTCACGATGATGCGTTCGCGCTCGGCGTCACGGTTCACGCGCTCGCGGTTGCGGCGGAACTGGGGATCGTGGGGCGGCAGGAGCAGGAGGCGGGCGTGCACACGGTCGCGGAAGGCGTCCATGACCTCGGCGGGGCCGAACACGGTGCGCACCTCCCAGTGGGGGGCGACGGGTCCGAGGTAGACGATGGTGGCTTCGCCGACGGGCGGTTCGGGTGGGGCGTCGGGCTGGTCGGTCATCTGGGGCTCCTTGCGACGGCCCGTCAGTGTAGCCGGGCCCCGTCTCCGGCCCCGCGGGCCGGCCCCTCGACGGCGACCCGTCGGCGATGGCGGCGGACGGGATCGCGGTCCGGGGAATCCTCAATAGGTCGTCCGACCCAGCCGATGTGGTCTTTACGGGAACTTTCTGGCCTGTCCGTGCGTAGTACACGGTGTACGCGGGCGGTTGGGTGCAGACCCGACCGAGGAGAACACATGGACACCAGCTGGATGGCACGGGGCAACTGCGCCTCCCACCCTCCGTCGACCTTCTTCCCCTCCGACGGGGTGGGGGTCGAGATCGCGCGCCGCATCTGCGCCGACTGCCCGGTCAAGGAGCCCTGCCTCGAGTACGCCCTGCGGAACCGCATCGACCACGGTGTCTGGGGCGGGTGCAGCGAGCGCCAGCGCCGCCGCATCCTCAAGGCGCGTCGGGCAGCCGTGGCCGGCTGACCCGATCCTGCCGATCCGAGCCGGCGGCGGTCAGCGCTCCGTCGTCACCGCCGCCACCCGGTCGGCCCGGACCGGGTCGACGCGAAACGACGCCCGCGGAGATCTCCCGCGGGACGATGCCGGTGTCAGGCGGAGTCGGCGTCGCCGGAGTCGCCCTTGGCGCCCTCGGCGAGACCCTGCTTGAACTCCTTTTGCGCTTCACCGAGCGAGCGCGCCAGCTTCGGCAGCTTCGCCCCGCCGAAGACCAACAGGACGATCAGCAGGATGACGATCAGCTCACCCGTTCCGAGAGATCCCATGGGCTCAGAGTACACCCCCGGGACCGGGTTCCCCCGGCAGGGCGCCGGCGGGGCCGGAGCCGGGCTCGGTCGGACGCCGGCGGGCACTCAGGCCGTGCGGGCCGGCACCTCACGGGCAGCGGCACGGGCCAGGGCCCGTTGGCGACGGATGCGACGCCGTTCGCGCTCGCTCATCCCGCCCCAGATACCGAACTTCTCGCCATTGCGCAGGGCGTACTCGAGGCAGTCCTCACGCACGATGCATCCCCGGCACACCTCCTTGGCCTCGCGGGTGCTGGCACCACGTTCGGGAAAGAAGAGATCGGGGTCGACGCCGAGGCAGTTGGCGTAGTCCTGCCACGACGGTTCCTGCAGATCGTCGAGGGATGCGGCCATGGGGGTGTCCTCCGAGCTGTGGCGATCGGCGGGAGTCGTCCTCCCGTCCGCCCGCTGCCACTCGTGTAATTACACCACTGTGATTGGCGCCTGTAAAGGCCGGAGCCCCGAAAATCCGCGGGAGTCGCGGCCACCACCGCGCCGGGTCACCCCACGGCGGCGTCGAAGAGGAGCTCGACCTCGTCCGCGGGTGCGGGCCGGGCGAGATGGAAGCCCTGGCCCCGACCGCAACCGAGGCGCAGGAGCTCGTCCACCTGGGTGGCGTCCTCGATGCCCTCGGCCACCACGTCGAGCTTGAGGGTGCGGGCCAGGCCGATCACCGAACGCACGATCGCCGTGTCGTCGGGGTCGACCCCCACCCCGTCGACGAAGGTGCGGTCGATCTTCAAGATGTCGACCGGGAAGCGCTTGAGATAGGCGAGCGACGAAAAGCCGGTGCCGAAGTCGTCCACGGCGAGGCGCACCCCCAGTTCCCTCAGGGCACCCAGGAGGCGCTCCGACTCCGCCACGTCGTCCATGATCGCCGTCTCGGTGAGCTCGAGACACAGGGCCCCCGCCTCGAGCCCCGACGCCTCCAGGGCGGCCGCCACCTCGTCGACCACGGCGGGACGGAGCTGGCGCGCCGACAGGTTCACCCGCACGACCAGGTCGCGTCCGGCGGCGCGCCAGGCCCGGGCCTGGCGGGTCGCCGTCTCGAGTACCCAGCGACCCAGGTCGACGACCAGACCCGTCTCCTCGGCCAGCTCGATGAAGGACCCCGCGGCCAGAAGACCCCGTTCGGGGTGACGCCACCGCACCAGGGCCTCGGCCCCGACGATCTCCCCCGTCGCCAGCATGAACTCGGGCTGATAGTGGACCTCGAGCTGGCCGTTGTCGATGGCCCGGCGCAGGTCCGTCTCGGTGCGGACCCGCTCGACCACCGCCTCGCGCAGGTCGCGGTCGAAGACCTCCCAGCGATCGCGTCCCCGGGACTTGGCCTGGTACATGGCCACGTCGGCGTGACGCAGGAGGTCCTCGACGGCGTCGCCCGGCTCGGCGAACGCCACCCCGAGGCTGGCCGAGGGGAACACCTCGGTGTCGCCGACCTCGACCGGGTCCCGCAGCAGCTCCAGGAGGCGGTCGGCGACGGCGGCCGCCACCGCCTCGTCGACGGGGCCGGCCAGCAGGATGGCGAACTCGTCACCGCCCAGGCGGCACACCCGGTCACCGGGGCGCAGAGACAGGCGCACCCGGTCGGCGCAACGCACGAGTAGCTCGTCGCCGGCGGAGTGACCGAGGCTGTCGTTGACGACCTTGAAGCGGTCGATGTCGAGCACCAGGACGGCGCAGCGCTCCCCTCTCTCGAGGGCCGCCTGCACCTCGGCCACGAAGGAGCGCCGGTTGGCGAGTCCCGTGAGGTCGTCGTGGGAGGCCTGGTACTCCAGCAGCGCCCGACTGCGGCGGGTCTCGGTGACGTCCTCGATGTGGGTCAACACGACGATGTCGGGGCGCCCCGGCAGCTCGATACGGGTGGAGCGAACACGACCCCACACGACCGAGCCGTCGGGGCGCCGGTAGGCGATCTCCGTGCGGTCGATCTCGCCGGTCACGTGGCGTTCGAAGCGCTCGGCCGGGGGCGCCTCGCCCTCGCGGACCACGGCCAACGGGGTGCCGACGAGTTCGTCACGGGTCCGGCCCACGAGCTCCTCGTAGGCGGGGTTGCAGGTCAACAGGTTCGACTCGGCGTCGCGCAGGGAGATCGCCACCGGCGCCGACATGAAGGCGGCGGCGAACCACCTCTCGGCGAGGAGGCGGACGTAGTGCTGGGAGAGGAGACGCAACAGTCCCCACACCAGCGACTCGTCGGGCGCCGACGGCGCCCGCGTCCCCGGGCGGGCGACCACGAGGAAGAGGCGCCCTTCACCGTCGGCCCCGTGGGCGAAGGCGAAGACCCGCCGCGGTCCGGGGGGGAGGACCGCCAGGACCGGTATCAGCCGTTCGGGGGCCCCGGCCGGGTCCCACACGGCGAGCCGCGTTCCGTCCCCGTGCCCCCACACATCGATCTCGGTGCGGGGCACGTGGACCCTCTCGGCGGTGCCGGGGTCGACCCCGTCGGGCACCACCTCGGCCAGGCGCACGAGCTCGACCCCGCCCTCGACGGGATTGCCGCGCCACAGGGAGGCGTAGTCGGCCCCGATGGTGGTCAGGACCTCCTGCACCAGCTCGTCGACGAGGGCGTCGGAACCCTCCACGGTGGTGCGCACCAGGCGGGCCGCGGCCCGACGCAGGAGATCCTCGTGGGCGAGGCGGCGGCGCAGCTCGCGTTCGGCCGCCACCCGGCGCCGGAACTGGCCCAGGGCGCCGGCGATCGTCTCGACTGCGGCGACGGCGCGCTCACCGCGCGCCCCACCACCGATGTCGACCAGGGTCACGACGGTGGCGTCACGGGGATCGGCGGCCGGGGCCAGGATCACCCAGCCCTCCGGGACGTCGGTGTCGGTGCCGGCCTCGGCCCACAGCTCCGCCAGGGAGAGCTGCCGACCCTGGTCGAGACCCAGCACGAAGCGGGCCAGGGGATCGTCCACCCCCACCGGGCGGCAAGCGGCCACCAGTGACTGCCCGCCCCGGCCCGACTCGGCCAGGCAGCGGATGATCCCCGCGTCGGCGTCGACCGCCCACACGGCGGCCGAGGTCACCTCGAAGTGGGCCCGGACGGTTTCGGCCGCCGCGGCGAGGACGGCGTCGTGCTCGTCGGCGCTGGCCATCATCAGCGAGCGCGTCACCCGGGCCACCAGTTCCTCGGTCTCGGCGGCTTCCCGGACCGAGAGTTCGGCCATCAGGCGCTCGCGGACACCGGAGACGAGGGTGCAGATCTCGTCGAGAGCCGCCAGTTCCTCGTCCGTCCAGCGCCGCCTCTCGGGGTCGACCAGGGCCAGCAGACCGACCAGGCGGCCGGCGCTGGTGACCGGGCCGATGATCAGGTGGGGGTTCGGCCCGTCGTGAAACGGGAGGCCGAGAGCTTCCCGATCGACCGTGTCCCCGTCGAGGAAGAAGCACGGCCGGCCGGCGAGGCGCCCCACCGCCCGGTCGAGGCCCGGCACGCAGACACGCTCGGGCACGCCGGCGTCGCGCCCGTCGGCGCGGACGGCCGACCGGGTCACCAGCACCCCGCCCTCGGCCACGGCGAACAGGGCGGCGGCGCTCACGCCGAGGCCCTCGACGAGGATGCCCAACGCCTCGTCGAGTACGGGGCGGACGGCGCCCACCCGGACCTGCGACAGGGCCACCGCCGCCCGGGAGCGCACGTGCTCGATCCGCAGGCGGTGATCGAGGCGCCCCTCGGCCGCCAGACGGGCGCGGGCGTGGCCGACGAGGGTGGCCACGGGCTCCACGGCGGCCACGAGATCGGGACCCACCGCCACCCCCGGAGGCGGGACCACCACCAATCGCCCGGCGCCCCGGCCCGGAGCGGTGGGGACGACGATGACGGTGCGGCCCTCGTGGCGCAGGCAGCACGGCCCGTCGACGGGTCCGGCGGCCGCCACGTGGGCCTGGAGCTCGGTCAACCAGGCCTCGCCCACCGCGTCGGTGTGCACACAGGTGCGGGGTCCCTCGTCGAACTCGCCGACGGCGTCGAGACCGAGGACTTCGGTCAGGCGCCGAGCGGCGGCGGCGACGACCCCGTCGACGGTCCCGGCGTCGGCCGCCAGCAGCTCGCGGGCGAGGCGCCGCTCGACGAGGGCCACCTCACCGGGATCGGGACCGCTGCGGTCGGGATCCGTGCTCCTGTCGTCACCTGCTCCGGCATCCACGGGGTCCTCGTCGGTCGGACCGCCGGCTAGTTGAACCTCCCCGCGCCCGGTGGGGACCCCTTCCCGGCGCGCCACGGCCGGGAACCGTCGTCAGCGGCCCCGCACGAGGCGGCGGCGGTTCTCGACGAAGTCGAACAGGACGTAGTCACCGAGGTTCTCGTTGGTGGTGAAGAAGGCCCGTCCCCCGTTCATGCGGGTGATCTGCTCGACGAAGTGGGTCAGATGGGGGGTGGCGTCGAGCATGAAGGTGTTGATGCGGATGCCCTCGCGGGTGCAGCGCATCACCTCGGCCAGGGTCAACTCGACGGTGCGGGGCGAGGGCGGGTAACTGAACCAGGGCTCGCCGTTGGCGTCGATGTGGGCCGTGGGTTCGCCGTCGGTGATCATGATGATCTGACGGGTGCCGCTCCGGCGAGCCAGGAGGCGACGCGCCAGCACCAGGGCGTGTTGCATGTTGGTGCCGTAGACGTAGTCCCAGGTCACCTCGGGCAGCCGTTCGGGGGCGATCTCACGGGCGACCTCCGAGAACGACACCATCCCCAGGTAGTCGCGGGGGTACTGGCCCGAGATGAGAGCGTGCAGGGCCATGGCGACCTTCTTGGCGGGCAGGAAGTTGTCACGCATCGGCATGGACAGGGACAGGTCGAGCAGCAGCACCGTGCTCACCCGCACCTCGTGCTCGGTGCGTTCGATCTCGAAGTCGTCGGGGTGGAGGCGCACCGGGGTGCCGGGACCCGCCCGGGTGATGGCGTTGCGCAGGGTCCGTTCGATGTGCAGGGCGAAGGGGTCGCCGTAGGCGTAGGGGCGGGTGTCGTACTCGCGTTCGTGGCCCGATCCGCTGCGATGCAGCTCGTGACGCCCGGCCCGGTCGGCGTCGAGGCGCTGGAAGACCTCGCGGAGAGCACCCTGACCGATGCGGCGGATGGCCAGGGGGGTCAGCTGCCAGTGGCCCTCCCGGTTCTCGATCAGTCCGGCCTCCTCGAGGCGGCGGGCGATCTCGGCCATCCGTTCGAGGCTGCGGGCCGCCTCGTCGCCCAACAGGTCGCGGACCCGGTCGGGGTCGACCTCGGCCAGGGCCCCCGGGTTGGTGGCACCCCGCAGGAGGTTCTCGAGCTGATCGATGTCGCCGAGCTCGGCCATCATCTCGGCCGCCCCCGGCAGGTCGAGGGGTTCGACGCCCTCGAACTCGTGGCGGGCGTCCCACCCCATCTGGGGGAAGAGCTGCTGGAGGTTGTGGGCGAGCTGGTCGACCTGCCAGCGCAGGTCCATGTCCTCGAGGAGCTGGTCGGAGAGGGCCTGGAGCTGGGCCCTCTGCTCGGGCGTCATCGAGTTGAGCATGGCCTGCATGGCCGCCATGCGCCGGGCCATGATCTCGAGCAGCTCGTCGAGGTCGCGGGGGTTCTCGGGGAAGAAGTCGCCGAAGCGTTCCATGAACCCGTCGAAGTCGGGCTCGCGCCCCTCGGCCCGGTCGGCGAGCATCTGGTTGAGCTCGGCCAGCATGTCCTTGACCCGGGCCAGATCCTCGGGGCTCATGGACTCGACCCCGGCGGCCATCTGGTCGACCATCTGCTGCATGAGCTGGTGGCGCAGACGCTCGACGAGCTCCTCGAAGCGCTCCCGGGCCTCGGCGCTCTCGAACTCGTAGTCGTCGAGCCGGCGCACCTGACCGGCGAGGTCGGGGGGCAGCATGTCGAGCTCGAGACGCTTGGTGGCGGCGGTGGACTCCGCCAGCCGGCGTCGCCGCTCGTCGGTCTCGGCGCGGGCCCGCTCGTCGAGCTCGTCGAGGGCCCGGCGTTCGGTGTCGACCACCTCGCGCAGGGCCTCGGCGATGTC
>RFFY01000215.1 GCA_003697065.1 Actinomyces sp.
CTGCCCCCACCGCCGGCCCGCCCTCCGCCGACGTCGTCGACCTCGCCACCCCCGCCGTCGAGGTGATCTGAGTGCTCCTCGCCGCCCGTGACGTGAGCATCCGCTTCGGCGGCCTCCAGGCCCTCGACCGGGCCGGGGTCACCGTCGAGGCGGGCCGCATCACCGGCCTCATCGGACCCAACGGGGCGGGCAAGACCACCCTGTTCGACATCATCACCGGGATGCTGCGACCCGACGCCGGCAGCATCGTGCTCGACGCGCGCGACATCACCGACCTGAGCGTGCACCGGCGGGCCCGGGCCGGCATCGCCCGCACCTTCCAGCGTCTCGAGGTCTTCGACCAGCTCAGCGCCCGCGACAACATCCTCGTCGCCGCCGAGATGAGACGGCGCTGGGACCGCTCCGGTGATCCGCCGGCCCGACGCGCCGACGCCCTGTGCGAACGCCTGGGTCTCGGCGAGGTCGCCGAGGTGGTGGTCGGCGCCCTGCCCACCGGCACCGCCCGCCTGGTCGAGCTCGGACGCGCTCTGGCCACCGGACCCCGGGTCCTGCTGCTCGACGAACCCTCCTCGGGCCTCGACGACGACGAGTCCGAGGCCATGGCCGGGGTGCTGCGCGAGCTCGTCGACGACGGTCTGGGGATCCTCCTCGTCGAACACGACATGAGCTTCGTCATGTCCCTGTGTCACCGCATCGCCGTGCTGGACTTCGGCCACATCATCGCCGAGGGCGACCCGGCCGCGATCCGGGCCGACCCGGCGGTGCAGGCCGCCTATCTCGGTAGCGCGGCCGAGTCGGCCGGCGCACCCGGGGGAGCGACGGTCCCGTGATCCCGCCCGCCCTCGAACTCGACGCCGTCCACGCCGGCTACGGCGACATCGACGTCCTCCACGGCGTCGACCTGGCGGTCGCGCCCGGCGAGGTCGTCGCCCTCCTCGGACCGAACGGAGCGGGCAAGACGACCACCCTGGCCGTGGCCAGCGGCCAGATCCGGCCCCGCTCGGGGGTGGTGCGCATGGTCGGTCACGACGTGACCGGGACCCCCGCCGACGCCCTGGCCCGGGCCGGGGTGTGCCTCATCCCCGAGGGGCGGGGGATCTTTCCCAATCTCACGGTCCGCGAGAACCTGCGCATGGTCACCTACAGCGGCCCCTCGTGGGCCGAGGTGGAAGAACGCGCCTACGCCCGCTTCCCCCGCCTGGGCGAGCGCCGCAACCAGCTCGCCGGCACCCTCTCCGGTGGCGAACAGCAGATGCTCGCCATGTCGCGGGCCCTGGCCACCGAACCGGCCCTGCTCCTGCTCGACGAGCTGTCGATGGGGCTGGCGCCCCTCATCGTCGAGGACCTCTACCAGAGGGTCGCCGAGCTGGCCGCCGAGGGTCTGTCCATCCTCATCGTCGAGCAGTTCGCCCAGGCCGTGCTCGGGGTCGCCGACCGGGCCGCCGTCATGCTCCAGGGCCGCATCCGCCGGATCGGGCCCCCCGACGAGATCGCCGACCAACTCGCCGCCACCTACCTCGGAGGTTGACCCGTGAGCGACGCCCCGCCCCCCGACGATCCGGCCGCGGCCCCCGGCGCGGTCCGACTCGGACCCCGCCTCGAGGAGTTCCGGCGCGAGGTCCAGCAGCTCGGCCTGACCGGGGGACGGTCGAACCCCGAGCGCCTGGGACTGCGCCTGTCGGTCCTCGTGTTCGCCGTGGCCGTGGTCCTCGAGATCGTCGCCTATGTGGTGTCGAGCAACGCCACCGACCCCCGGGACCAGACCGACATGGTCATCCTCGCCCTGCTGGGGGTCGTACTGGCTCTGGGAGCGGTGGCCGGCTTCGTCCGATTCGCTCTCACCCGCTGGTTCCGCTACTGGTTGATCCGGCTGGTGTACGAGCACCGGGAGGCCACCGACCGCGTGGTCGACGCCGTCCGCCGCTCGTGACCGGCGTCCGGCCCCCATCCCCGACGAGGCTCACGTGACCTTCCCCACCGACATCGGCATCATCGACACCATGATCGGGTTCCCGGCCCGGGACTTCTCGACCTACGACTTCATCCGCCGCCAGCTCAAGGACGACAGCGCCGAGTTCGACTTCCCGGTCGAGTACATGTTCAAGGGTGTCCCCAAGGAGCTCTACGGCACCGAGAACCCCATCGACGTGACCCTCCACGAGATGGACCGCTTCGGGGTCGAGATCGGGCTCGTGGGCTGCGAGTCCGAGGTCGGGCGACAGGCCCTGCGGGACCACCCGGACCGCTTCGTGGCGTCCTGTTCGGTCGACCCCAACGACATCATGGGCGAGATCCGCAAGGTCAAGCGCCTGAGCGAGGAGGTCGACCTGCGGGCCGTGAGCGTCTTCCCCGCCGGCTGCAACCCCCAGGTGCCGATCGACTCGCCCCTGCTGTATCCGATCTACGCCACCTGCTGCGAGCTCGACATCCCCGTCTTCGTCTGCGCCGGGGTTCCCGGGCCGCGCCTGCCCTTCTCCCCCCAGCACGTCGAGCGCATCGACCGGGTCATGTACGACTTCCCCGAGCTCGTCTTCGTGACCCGCCACGGCTGCGAACCGTGGGAGGAACTGGCGGTGAAGCTCATGCTCAAGTGGCCGGGCCTGCACTACTCGACCTCGGCGTTCGCCCCCCGCCACTACCCCACCGCCGTCGTCGACTACGCCAACACCCGCGGGGCCGACAAGGTCCTCTACGCCGGCTACTTCCCCATGGGCCTGTCCCTCGAGCGGATCATGACCGAACTTCCCGGGGTCCCGTTCCGTGACGAGGTCTGGCCCAAGTTCCTGCGCCACAACGCCGCCCGCATCCTGAAGCTGGGCTGAGCCGGCTCGACCCGACCCGGTCCGGGCGCCCGGACGCGGTGACGCCCCCCGGTCGGACCGGGGGGCGTCGTGTCATGGGCCGTTCGGAGCACCTTCCCGCGGCCCTGGGGTCAGGGCCCCGGCGAGCGGGCGGCGACCCGCTCGTCGGCCTGCCGGTGGGCGTCACGCATGAGGCTTCTACCAGCCCCCAGGGCGACGAATCCCAGCACACCGGAAAGCACCAGTGCCGTCGAACCCGCAGGCAGGACGGCCAGTGTCTCCACGACGGTGTCCATGTTGTTCCCTCCGTTGTCGCATCTCCATCGCACACCGGTGATCGACGCGAGCGGAGGGGTTCTTGACCGGATCGGGGCGACTCACCCACCCGGTGGGGACACCGGACCGGGGCCCGGTCCCGGGCCCGTCGGGACCTCGGGACCGGGACCGGACCGGGGGAGGGGTCAGGCGTGGCCGGTGCGGCGCCGGCGCCGGTCGCCGACGACGGTCAACCCGATGCCGGCGCCCACGAACACGGCGGCCACCACCAGCCACCACACCAGGCCGAAGCGCACGCCGGTGAAGGCGAGCTGGGCGGGCAGGGGCGTGGACCCCACGGTCACGACGGCGCGCACGGCCAGGGAGCTGTGGTTGTTGGCGGGATCGACGTCGTGGCCGATGGCGGTCACGCTCGCCTCGGCCACCATGGCGTCGCCCGGCTCGTCGACCCGAGCCGTCACGGCCAGGGTCGAGATCCAGCCGTCCTCGACGGTGCCGAGCTCGCAGGTGACCTGGCGCCCGTCGACGCTGCAGACCGGGTCGGCGGCCGGACCGGCCAGGAGACGACCGGCTCCCTCGTCGACCTCGGTCCGCCAACCGAGATGCTCCACGCCGGTGACGTGGGACCCGACCGGCGCCTCGAAGGTGACCACGGTGCCGGCGGCGGGGAAGGGCCCCGCGTTGGCGACCTCGAGGGTGAAGACGAGGTCGTCGCCGTCACCGGGCCGCTCGACGCCGGCGATCTTCACCGAGACGTCGATGATCGGCGTCGGGTCCCGCCAGTCGGGGATGCCGTCA
>RFFY01000216.1 GCA_003697065.1 Actinomyces sp.
ACGCCCGGGTGGAGATCGAAGTCGGACCGGTCGAGGCCTGGACGGCCGAACGGCCCCGCCTGTACCGGGCCCTCGTCGAACTCGTCGACCCGGCCGGCGTCACCCGGGAGGTGGTCGTCTCCCGCTGCGGTTTTCGCCGGGTCGAGGTCCGTGACCGGCGCCTCCTCGTCAACGGCCGGCCCCTGCTGGTGTGGGGCGTGAACCGTCACGACCACGATCCCGACACGGGCAAGGTCCTCGACGCCGACGCCCTCCGGGACGACCTGGTGGCCATGAAGCGGCACAACGTCAACGCCGTGCGCACCGCCCACTACCCCAACGATCCCGTTCTGCTCGACTGGTGCGACGAGCTGGGGCTCTACGTCGTCGACGAGGCCAACGTCGAGTCCCACGCCCGCCTGCGCTCCCTCACCGACGACGAGCGCTGGCACACCGCCGTCGTCGAACGGGTCCGCCGTCTCGTGCTGCGCGACCGCCATCACCCCTGCGTGATCGCCTGGTCGCTCGGCAACGAGTCCGGACACGGCCCCGCCCACGACGCCGCCGCTGCCTGGGTGCGGGCGGTCGACCCGACCCGTCTCGTGCACTACGAGGGGGCGTTGCAGGAGCGCTTCGACGTGAACCGGGGCGGGGGCGACGCCCGGGAGCGCCAGCGGGCCCCGACCCGGCGCGAACGTCTCGTCACCGACCTCGTGTGCCCCATGTACACCCCGGTCGACGCCATCGTGGCCTGGGCCCGCTGGGCGGAGCGGACCGGACTCGACGACCGGCCCCTCGTGCTGTGCGAGTACGCCCACGCCATGGGCAACTCCTGCGGGGGCCTGACCGACTACGCCGACGCCTTCCTCACCGAGCCCGCCCTGGCGGGTGGTTTCGTGTGGGACTGGCGCGACCAGGGTCTGACCGCCCGCGACGACGAGGGCCGGGTCCACTGGGTCCACGGGGCCGCCTTCCCCCACCGGGTACCCGAGGGGCGCCCGGTCGGCTCCGGCCCGACCGAGGCCGACGACGACCCCTTCGCCGGTGGTGACGCCGCCTTCTGCATCAACGGCCTGGTCGGCCCCGACGGTCTCCCCCATCCCCAGGCCCGGGAGCTGGCCTGGTGCGCCCGACCGGTGGCGGTCGTGCGCGAGGGCCGGCGCCTACGGATCACGAACCGGCGCCACGACCGGCCCCTCGACGACCTGAGGGCCCGCTGGGTGCTGCGCCGCGACGGCGGGATCGTCGCCCGGGGTGCGCTCGACGTGCCGGCCCTGGCGCCGGGGGCTTCGACCACCCTCGCCCTGCCCGTCACCCCCGGCCGGCTCCGGCGCCTGGCCCGGCCGGCGAGATCCCCGGGATCCGACGGGGGTGACGGGCCTCCCGAGCTGCACCTCGACGTCGAGTGGACCCTGGCGCGGGCCACGAACTGGGCACCCCGCGGCCACCTCTGCGCCTGGGACCAGATCGACCTCACCGACCTCGCCCTCACCGACCCCGCCGCCACCCCGCCGGCCGCCCCGGCCCGATCAACCACCAGTGGGGTGACCGGCGGAGCGGAGATCGCGACCGGGCCCGGCGTCACCACCCTCACCGGGGGCCCCACCCGCCTCGACCTCGATCCGGCGACCGGCGCCCTCACCGGGATCCACCGACGGGGGCGGCTCCTCGTCGACGGCGACATCACCGCCGACCTGTGGCGCGCTCCCACCTCCAACGACGGTGTGTCCGAGGGCTGGATGGCGGCGGTCGCCGGCGTCCGCCCCCGCTGGCTGGCGTGGGGCCTCGACCGGCTCGAGACGAGCGTCGACGAGCTCGTCACCCGGCGCCACCGGGGCCGGGTGATCCTGGTGAGGCGGCGGCGTCTGGTCGGCGCCGACGGGCGGGCCGCCGTGCACACCCAACGCCTGACCCTCGACGCCAGCGGCACCGTGACGGCCACCGAGAGCCTCGACGTGCCCCCGGCCTGGGACGACCTCCCCCGCGTCGGCGTCCGCTTCGTCGCCCCCGGTGAGCTCGACCGTCTCGTCTGGTTCGGTCCCGGCCCCGACGAGACCTACCCCGACCGGCGGGGCG
The DNA here is from genome assembly GCA_003697065.1 of Actinomyces sp. Taxonomy (GTDB): domain Bacteria; phylum Actinomycetota; class Acidimicrobiia; order Acidimicrobiales; family Aldehydirespiratoraceae; genus J010. Next base: position 2,056 of record RFFY01000216.1, read on the forward strand.
CCGCCCGCATCGGGGTGTGGCGCAGCACCGTCGTCGACCAGTACCACCCCTTCGTCGTCCCCCAGGAGCACGGGGCCCACGTCGACACACGCTGGCTCGCCCTCGTCGACGGGCGCCGTCGCGGCCTGCGGGTCGACGCCCTCGGCGGACGCCGCGGCGACCGGCGCGGGGCCGCCGCCGCTCTCGCCCACCTGGTGGTCACCGCCCGACCCCACACCGACGCCGAGCTCACCGCGGCGCGCACGGGCGCCGAGCTGGCGGCCGCCGCCGCAGCGCGACCACCGCTGGTGGAGGTCCACCTGGACGCCGCCGTGCGGGGCCTGGGCACGGGCGCCTGCGGTCCCGACACCGCGCCCGCCCACCGGGTGGGTCCCGGCCGCTGGCGCTGGTCGTGGCGTCTCGTCACGGTGGCGGGCGACCTCGTGGTGACCGGCCAGTAGGGTGAGCGGTGATGAACCGACTCCGCAACACCCTCGACCTGGCCCGGACCTCGTGGGAGGTGCTGCGCCGCGACCGCGAGCTGCTGTGGCTGCCCGTGCTGTCCTTCGTCGTCTCTTTGGCCGTCCTCGCCGCCTACCTCGTCCCCCTGATGGCGATCACCGGCGTCGGCGGGGAGAACTCCGCCGCCGGCGCGGCGGTGTGGCTGTTGGGCCTCGGCGCCGCCCTCTCGGTGGGGATCGTGTCGGTGTTCTTCAACGGCGCCCTGGTCGCCGGCGCCCACGAGCGCCTCACCGGTGGTGATCCCACCGTGTCGAGCGCCGTGAGGCGGGCCTGGTCGCGCCTGCCGGGTCTGGTCCCCTGGGCCCTCATCACCACCACCGTCGGCCTGATGCTGCGTGCCGCCCGCGAACGCTCCGGCACCCTCGCCAACCTCGCCGTCTCGGTCATCGGGGCCGCCTGGGACGTCGTCACCTTCCTCGTCGTCCCGGCCATCGTCGTCGACGGTGTGGGTGCGGTTCCCGGCCTGCGCCGATCGGCCGAGCTCCTGTCGCGTACCTGGGGCGAGAACATCGCCGCCCGGGTCGGGTTCGGCCTGCTCGGCTTCCTCGCCGTCCTCCCCGGCCTGGCGCTCGCCGCTCTGGGGGTCGCCACCGGGTCGGCCGTGGTGGCCGTCGTGGCCGTGGTCGTCGCCGTGGTGTGGATCGCCCTGGTCGTCGTCGTGATGACGGCCCTGACCGCCGTGTTCCAGACCGCCCTGTACCACTACGCCACCACCGGCGCCGTTCCCGCCGGCTTCGAGAACACCAGCCTCCCCCGGGCCTTCGGTCCCCGCTGACACCGACCATGCACGACGGGGTCGGACTCGCCGGACGACGGGTTCTCGTGGTCGGCGCGTCGTCGGGTATCGGTGCCGCCTTCGCCCGCGCCGCCATCCGCGCCGGGGCCCTGGTGGCGGTGGCCGCCCGCCGGCGTGAGCGCCTCGACGAGCTCGTCGAAGCGGCGGGAGCCGGGGTGGCGGTGGCGGGCGACGTCACCGACGCCGGCGACGCCCGCCGCATCGTCGACGAGGCGGCGGCCGCGCTCGACGGCCTCGACCTGGTGCTCTACGCCGCCGGCGCCGGCGCCCTCCAGCGCCTCGAGGACACCGATCCGGACCTGTGGCAGGCGCTGTTCGCCGTCAACGTGATCGGCGCCAACCTGGTGTGCGGCGCGGCCCTTCGCCACCTCGACACCGACGGGGTGGTCGCCTTCGTCTCCTCCCGCACCGTCGAGGACGTCAACTGGGGTCTGCTGCCCTACGCCGCCACCAAGGCCGCCCTCGACACCTGCATCCGGGGCTGGCGGGTCGAGCACGGGGACCGACGCTTCGTCCGGATCGTCATGGGCAACACCCAGCCCACCGAGTTCGCCGAGCGCCTCGATCCCGACCTGCTGGGCCCGGCCATCGAGGCCTGGGGCCATCAGGGCATCCCCGGCGGGATGATGCACGTCGACGAGGTGGCCGCCGCCCTCGTCGACGCCCTCGGCGCCATCTGCGACCATCCCGCCGTCGACTCGTCCGAGCTCCGCTTCGACGCCCGCCCCTGACGGATCCGGTCGGCGTCAGGCGTCCCCGTCCCCGCCCTCGGCGGCCGCCAGCTCGTCGGCGAGCTTGCGCAGGCGGTTCTTGGCGACCTTGTCGAGGGTGGCACGGGGGAACTCCTCGACCACGTGCACGGCCCGGGGCACCTTGAAGTCGGCCAGGCGTTGCCGGCACAGCTCGATCACCCGGCGGGCCAGCTCGTCGGGTGCCGGAGCGTCGGGGCCGACGATCACGAACGCCACCGGGACCTGGTCGAGCATCTCGTGGCTGCGCCCGACCACGGCCACCTCGGTGATGCCGGGCACCTCGCGCACCACGTCTTCGACCTCGCGGGCCGAGACGTTCTCGCCGCCCACCTTGAGCAGGTCCTTGTCGCGCTCGGAGTAGAACCAGGCCCCGTCGGCCCCGACACGCACCCGGTCGCCGGTGCGGAACCAGCCGTCGGGGGTGAAGGCCGCCGCGTTGGCCTCGGGGGCGTCGAGGTACTCGAGGAAGAGCTGCACCCCGCGCCGACCCCGCAGCCACAGCTCGCCCACCTCCCCGTCGTCGACGGGACGGCCCGTGTCGGGATCGACGACCATGGCCTCGTAGCCGGGGGTGGGCCAGCCCATGGCGCGATCGGGTCCGCGTTCCCACCGGCCGGTGGCGATGGCGTGGATGACGGTCTCGGTCATGCCGTAGGCGGGCACCACCCGGATGCCGAGCCACTCCTCCAGCGCCGGCATCTCGAGACCGAACACCCCGACCCGCAGGGGATGACCGTCGGGGACCGGTTGGCCGGCGAGGGCCTTGAAGACGAAGGGGATGAGGGAGGTGTGGGTGACACCGTGGCGCTGCACGACCTCCCAGAAGCGCGAGGAGGAGAAGCGGGGCTGCAAGACGACCGTGCCCCCGACACCGAGGGTGCACCACATCGACCAGCTCTGGGCGTTGACGTGGAAGAAGGGGAGGTGGATGAGATAGACGCTGTCGCCATCCATGCCGATGGTGCGGGAGCCGACCCGCGACGCCCACACGGCGTTGGCGTGGGTGTGGACGACGGCCTTGGGCCGAGAGGTGGTTCCCGAGGTGAACATGATCCCCACGGGGTCGAGGGGTGGGCGGCGCCGTTCGTCGAGCCCGGCGGGGTCGGCGTCGAGGGCCGACCAGGACTCGTGGGCGGAGGCGGCGGCCGCCGCCTCGGGTGAGGGGGGCTCGCCGCTGTCGTCGTCGGTGACGACGATCCACGCCAGCCCCGGTGCGTGCTCGGCCACCAGGGCGGCGTGACGGGGCTGGGTGACGGCGCCCACGGCGCGGGTGTGGGCGGCGAAGTAGGCCAGCTCGGGTCCGGCACTGCGCGTGTTGGTGGTGACGGCCACCGCCCCCAGGCGGGCGCACGCGTACCAGGCGATCACCATCTCCGGGCAGTTGTCGGCGTGCACGAGGACGCGGTCCCCGGCGCCGACACCCCGGGCGGCGAGGCCGGCGGCGACCCGCCGGGTCGCCTCCCGGAACCCGGCGTAGGTCCAGGTGCGGGTGTGCCCGTCGCGGGGTTCCCACACCAACAGGGGATGGTCGGGGCGCCGCTCGCACCAGCGGTCGATCAACCAGCTGACATCGCGGCCCCGGATCTGGGCGTCGGTGACGGTGGCATCGTCGAAGGTCATGCTTCCTCCCGGCCGGGTGAACAGACGGTGTGGGGCCTCATGCCGTGAGGCCGTCGAGACGGGCGAGCACCTGCAACATGACCTCGTCGGCGCCCCCGCCGATCGAGGTCAGGCGGTTGTCGCGCAGGAAGCGGGCGGTCCAGGTCTCTTCCATGTACCCGACCCCGCCGTGGAACTGGAGACACACGTCGGCCACCCGACGGCTGAGGCGGCCCGCCGTCAGCTTGGCGATGGTCGCCTCGCGGGTCGTGTCATGGCCGGCGTCGTGGCGTTCGGCGATGGCCCGGTTGTAGTGGCGCAACAGGTCGATCTCGGCCGCCAGCTCGGCCAGGGAGAACTGGATGTACTGCTTGGCCAACAGGGGCTCGCCGAAGGTGCGGCGCTGGCGCAGGTACTCGGCGGTGCGCTCGAGGGCCCGGTCGCAGGCCCCGACGGTCGTGTAGGCGGCCCACATGCGCTCGACGACGAACTGGGCCATCTGCTGCTGGAACCCCCGCCCGATCTCGCCGATGGTGTTCGCCACCGGGACCCGGCAGTCGTCCAGGCTCAACAGGGCGGTGTCGGAGGCCCGCATGCCGAGCTTGTCGAGCTTGTCGACCACGGTGAAGCCCGGGGAATCGGTCGGCACGATGATCTGGCTCATGCCCCGGTAGCCGCCCTCGTCACCGGTGCGGGCCAGCAGGCACAGCCAGTCGGCCTGGGTGCCGTTGGTGATGTAGAGCTTGGAGCCGTTGATCACCCATTCGTCACCGTCGCGCACCGCCCGGGTGCGGATGGCGGCGACGTCGGAGCCGGCGTCGGGTTCGGTGACGGCGATGGCGGCCACCATCTTGCCCTCCAGGGCCGGGCGCAGGAAGCGCTCCTTTTGCTCACGGGTGCCGTAGCGGGCCAGGGAGGGGGTGGCCATGTCGACCTGGACGCCGAGGGCCATCGGCAGCGAACCGTGGTCGCAGCGCCCGAACTCCTCGGCCAGGATGACGGTGAAGAGGTGGTCGGCGCCCTGGCCACCGTCGGCGGGGTCGTACTCCAACCCCAGCAGACCGAGGCGGGCCATGTCGGCGAAGAGCTCGTGCAGGGGCATGATCCCCGCCTCCTCCCACTCGGGGATGCGGGGATTGATCTCGCTGTCGACGTAGGACCGCACCATCGCGCGGAAGGCCTCGTGTTCGGGGGTCTCGAGCATGGTGCGATCCTCGCGCCGGACCGTCCTCGCCGGTAATCCCCGCCGACCCACGGGATCGGACCGCCCGTCCGCGGTCGGGTACGGTCACGGCGTGCTCACCCACCTACCGCCCTCGGCGACCGGGACGGAGATCGCCGCGGCCCTGCGTCGCGACGGGGCCGTCATCGTCGACGACCTGGCCGACGACGCCACCCTCGACCGCTTCTTTTCCGAGATGGCCCCCTGGGTGGCGGCCACCCCGACCGGCCGCGACGACTTCACGGGCCGGGCCACCCGCCGCACCGGCGGCCTGCTGGCGCGCTCCGACACGGCACGCTGGTTCGTCACCCACCCGACCGTGCTCGCCACCTGCGACGACCTGCTCGGCCACGCCACGAGCTACCACCTCCACCTCACCCAGATCATCGACATCGGCCCCGGGCAGGCGGCCCAGGCCGTCCACCGCGACCAGTGGGCCTTCGACTTCTTCCCCTTCCCCCGCGGCTACGACGTCCAGTGCAACACCATCTGGGCCGGCGACGACTTCACCGAGGCCAACGGGGCCACCCGGGTGGTGGTCGGCAGCCACCTCGCCGACGACGGGCTGCGCTTCGACCTCGACGACACCGTCCCCGCCGAGATGGGCCGGGGCTCGGTGCTCTTCTACACCGGCGCCGTCTACCACGGCGGGGGCCCCAACCGCACCGACGCCCACCGGCGGGCGATCAACATCACCTACGCCGTGAGCTTCCTGCGCCAGGAAGAGAACCAGTACCTCACCGTGCCCCGCGAGGTGGCCGCCACCTTCGACGACGACCTGTTGCGTCTCATGGGTTACCGGATCGGCGCCTACGCCCTCGGTTACGTCGACGACCTGCGTGACCCCCTCCGGGTTTTGCGCGACGACCCCGAGCTGACCCACGGCGCCTTCGGCCCCGACCAACCCTCCGGGCCGCCCCCCGCCTGAACCGTCGGCGGGCGCCGGTCGCGCACCCACCGGGTGACGGTTCCCGGTGGGGTGTCAGGTGCCCTTGTAGTTGACGATCTGGTTCAGGGTGTGTTCGACCTCGACCAGGTCGGCCTGGTCGGCCATGACCCGGTCGATGTCCTTGTAGGCGGCGGGGATCTCGTCGACGAGGCGGGCGGCGTCGCGGCGTCGCCACACCCGACCCGCCATGGCCCGCTCGAGATCCTCGGGCCCGTAGAGACGGCGGGCCCGGCGCCGGCTGTGGCGCCGCCCGGCCCCGTGGGCGCACGAGCGCCAGCTGGCGGGGTTACCGCGCCCGCGCACGATGTAGCTGGAGGTGCCCATCGAGCCGGGCACGACACCCCGGTCGCCCACGTCGGCGCGGATGGCGCCCTTGCGGGTGATCCACAGCTCCCGGCCGTCGTGCACCTCGCGGGCGCAGAAGTTGTGGTGGCAGTCGACCCGGTCGGTCTCGCGCCCGTGGCCGACGTGGGCGACGAGCTCGCCCAAAGCGGCGTCCATCATGGCCTCGCGGTTGGCCCGGGCGTAGTCCTGGGCCCAGCGCATGTCGGCGATGTAGCGCTCGAAGTCGGGGGTGCCCTCGACGAAAGCGGCGAGGTTCGGGTCCTCGAGGCGTTCCCCCAGGTCGCGGGCGAGGCGGCGGGCCCGGTCGATGTGCATCTGGGCGAGCTGGTTGCCGATCCCCCGGCTGCCCGAGTGCAGCACCACCCACACCCGGTTCCGCTCGTCGAGGCAGACCTCGAGGAAGTGGTTGCCGGCACCGAGGGTGCCGAACTGCTCGAGGGCCCGACGCGCCTGGTCCTCGGAGAGTTCGGTGGCGGGTCGGTGGCGCGCCAGCCACCGGCGGGCACGGTCGTCGGGGCGTCGGTGGCGGCCACCGACCCCGGCGGGCACGGCCCGCTCGATGCGGTCGTAGAGACCCTGGAGGTCGTCGGGGAGGTCGTCGGCGGTGAGGTCGAGCTCGGCGGCGATCATGCCGCAGCCGATGTCGACACCGACGGCGGCGGGGATGACGGCGCCCTCGGTGGGGATCACCGACCCGATGGTGGCGCCGAGGCCGAGGTGGGCGTCGGGCATGAGGGCGACGTGGCCCGCCACGTGGGGCGAGCGGGCGGTGCGCAGGGCCTGGGCGAGGGTCTCGTCGTCGAGGTCCGACGCCCACGACACGAGGCGGTCGTCGAGCTGTCGAGCCATACGCGCAGGGTGACACGTCCGTCGCCGCCCGCCAAGGCGCCCGGCCCCGGGGTGGGGCGCTGGCGCCGACGGGTCGGGATCGGTCAGGATCGGGACCACCAGCGGGGGACGCGAGAGGGAAGCGACATGCAGGAGGCTTCGGGAACGGCCGGGGAGCGCCAGCGGGGGGTGAACCGGGTCGTCATCGCCGTGTGGGACCTCGACACCGCCAAGGCGGTGTACGAGAAGGTGCTGGGCGCCACCTTCCTCGACGCCGACCCGGCCGACACGGTCCCCTTCGGGGTCAGCGTCTCGATGGCCTTCGACGCCGGGGTCGAACTGGTCGCTCCCCTGCCCGACACCGACAGCTGGGTGAGGCGCCGCCTGGCGGCCGACGGTGAGGGGGTCGTGGGCGTGGTGTTCGCCGTTCCCGACGCCGACGCCGCCCTGGCCGCCGCCGAGGAGGAGGGGGCGTCGGCCTTCTACTCGCTCGACTACGGGCCCGACGAGATCGCCGCCAAGCTGGCCGGCTCGTTCCGTGTGTACCGCGAGCACTTCCTCGCCGCCGGCTCCCCCTTCGGGCGGGGGGTCATCCTCGGCGAGTTCGTCCCCACCGTCCCCATCCCCGCGGGAGACGAGACATGAGCACGACACCCACCACCGACCCCCGGGGAACCGAGCTCCCCGTGTGGTCGACCATCGGCGAGCTGGTCGACTCCGCCGTCGAGCGCTTCGGTGACGCCGAGGCCCTGGTCGACGGCGAACAGCGCTGGAGCTGGCGCCACCTGGTCGAGCGCATCCACGGCGCCGGCCGGGCCGCCCTGGCGGCGGGGATCGGCCACGGCGACCGGGTGGCGGTGTGGGCCCCCAACGTCGCCGAGTGGGTGGTGGCCGCTCTCGGCGTGCACCAGGTGGGCGGTGTCGTCGTGCCGATCAACACCCGCTTCAAGGGCCACGAGGCCGCCGACCTGATCCGGCGCTCGGGCGCCCGCATCCTGTTCACGGTCACCGACTTCCTCGACACCGACTACGTCGCCCTCCTCGACGAGGCCGGCCGGCCCCCGGGCCTCGAACAGGTGGTGGTGCTGCGGGGGACGGTCCCGGCGGGGACCGTCGCCTTCGACGAGTGGCTGGCGGCGGGCGCCGACGTCGACGACGCAGAACGGGCCGCACGGGCGGAGGCGGTGACCGCCGACGACCTCTGCCACATCATGTTCACCTCGGGCACCACCGGACGGCCCAAGGGGGCGATGCTCACCCACGGCGCCATCTGCCGGGCCTACCGCTCGTGGGCGAGCGTGATCGGACTCGAGCCCCGGGACCGCTACCTGATCGTCAACCCCTTCTTCCACTCCTTCGGTCTCAACGCCGGCATCCTCGCCTGCTTCATGACGGGGGCGACGATGATCCCCCATGCCGTCTTCGACGTTCCCTCGGTGATGCGGCGCGTGGCCGAGGAGAGGGTGTCGATGCTGCCGGGACCGCCGGCGATCTACCAGACGATCCTCAACCATCCCGACCTCGACCGGCTGGACCTGTCGTCCCTGCGTCTGGCCGTGACCGGGGCGGCGGCCATCCCCGTGGAGATGATCCGCCAGATGTACGACCGTCTCGGTTTCGAGACGGTGGTGACGGGGTACGGCCTCACCGAGGCGTCGGGTATCGCCACCATGTGCCGCCACGACGACGACCCCGAGACCATCGCCAACACCTCGGGTCGGGCCATCGACGACGTCGAGGTGCGGGTGGTCGACGAGAACGGCGACGAGGTCCCCCGCGGCACCCCGGGCGAGATCGTGGTTCGGGGCTACAACGTCATGGTCGGCTATCTCGACGACCCCGAGGCCACCGCCGAGGCCATCGACGCCGACGGGTGGCTCCACACCGGCGACGTGGGGGTGATGGACGAGCGGGGCTACGTGGACATCACCGACCGGCTCAAGGACATGTTCATCGTCGGCGGGTTCAACGCCTACCCGGCCGAGATCGAGGGCATGCTGCTCGAGCACCCCGACATCGCCCAGGTGGCCGTCGTCGGGGTGCCCGACGAGCGCCTCGGCGAGGTGGGCTGGGCCTTCGTCGTCCCCACCGCCGGCCACGCCGTCGACCCCGACGCCGTGATCACCTGGAGCCGGGAACGCATGGCCAACTACAAGGTCCCCCGCCGGGTGGTCGTCGTCGACGCCCTCCCCCTCAACGCCAGCGGCAAGGTGCTCAAGTACGAGCTGCGCGAGCGGGCGGCCTCCCTGGCCTGAGCCCGGGACACGACGCCCGGGCCGGCGGGTGCCGTGTCCGATCCACAGCGCGGAACGCCCGAGAAGCGGGCGCAGCACCGGGACTAGCCTCCGCCGCATGAGCACCACCAGCGACGCCTACGGCCCCCGCATCCTCACCCCCACCGCCTACCTCGACCGCGCCGAGCTCGTCCACGGCGACCGCACCGCCGTCCTCGACGAGGGTCGTCGCCTCACCTACGCCGAGTTCGCCGAGCGGTGCCGCCGCCTCGCCGGCGCCACCCGCCGCCTCGGTCTCGAGCCCGGCGACCGGGCCTCGGTGCTCGCGCCCAACACCTCCCTGCCTCTCGAGGCCCACTTCGGCCTGCCCTACGCCGGGGTGGTGCTCAACGCCTTGAACTCGAGGCTGAGCGCCGGCGAGCTCGCCTACATCGTCGGCCACGCCGGCTCCAAGGTGCTGTTCTGCGACCACACCCTGGTGGAGGTGGGCCGCAGCGTGCAGGCAGAGGTCGAGGGGCTCGAACTCGTCGTGCACGGGGGCGACGACGACACCTACGAGGAGCTCCTGGCGGGCGCCGAGCCCCACGTGGCTCCCGTCGACGACGAGAACACCCTCCTCAGCCTCAACTACACCTCGGGCACCACCGGGCGCCCCAAGGGGGTCATGTACTCCCACCGGGGGGCCCACCTCAACGCCTTGTCCATGGCGGCCCAGGCCGGGCTCGACGCCGACACCGTCTTCTTGTGGACCCTGCCCCTCTTCCACTGCAACGGCTGGTGCTTCCCCTGGGCCGTGACGGCGGCGGGCGGCACCCACGTGACCCTGCGGGAGGTCGATCCCGCCCGTATCTGGCGCCACATCCGCGAGGACGGGGTCACCCACTTCAACGCCGCCCCCACCGTGCTCACGGCCCTGGCCAACCACCCCGACGCC
>RFFY01000217.1 GCA_003697065.1 Actinomyces sp.
CGGTAGGCGTCCTCGAGCGGGGGAGAGAAGGGCACCGGCACGTCGAGGCCGCCCAGGCGACGCACGGGGGCGTCGAGATGGACGAAGGCCTCCTCGGCGATCACGGCGGCCACCTCGGCGCCCACGCCCGCCAGGCGGTTGGCGGCGTGCACGACCAGGGCCCGGCTGGTGCGGGCGACCGACTCGCACACGGTGGCGGTGTCGAGGGGCTTGAGGGTGCGCAGATCGACGACCTCGGCCTCGAGACCCTCGGCGGCGAGGGCGTCGGCGGCCTCCAGTGCCTGGTGGACCATCGCCCCGTAGGTGACCAGCGTGACGTCCCGGCCCGGCCGGGCGATCCGGGCGGGGCCGATCGGCGTCGGCGGCGCCGTGGTGTCGACGGGTCCCCGCAGGGACCGGTACAGGGGCTTCGACTCGAGGTAGACGACCGGGTTGTCGTCGGCGATGGCGGCCAGGAGCAGTCCCCGGGCGTCGGCGGGCGTGGAGGGCGCCACCACCTTCAGTCCCGGGGTGTGCACGAACCATGCCTCGGGGTTCTGGCTGTGGAAGGGACCCGAGCGCAGGCCCCCGTCGGCGGGGGCGCGCAGGACCCACGGCACCGGCGCCCCCCAGCGGTAGTGGCAGGTGGCGGCGAACTGGACGATGGCGTCGAAGCCGGTGGAGGCGAAGTCGGCGAACTGGACCTCGACGACGGGTCGCAGACCCATCAGGGCCATGCCGTTGGCGGCCCCGATGAAGGCCTGTTCGGTCATCGGCGTGTTCCAGACCCGCTCGGGGAAGGCCTCGCCCGCCGCCTTGGTGACCTTGAAGGCCCCGCCGAAGGGGGCGGCGACGTCCTCGCCGAGGACGACGACGCTCTCGTCGGCGCGGAGGGCGTCGACCAGCGCACCCGAGATGGCCTCGAGGTAGGTCATCTCGCCGGTCATCTCGGCGTCGGTCACGCCCACACCCCGTCGGTGACGGTCGCCGGGTCGGGCCAGGGACTGGCCAGGGCGTACTCGACGGCGTCGTCGACCCGGGCCCGGGCGTCGGCGTCGAGCCGGTCGAGTTCCTCGGGAGCGACCCCCGATCCGGTCAAGCGCGAGCGCAGGCGGGCCACGGGGTCGCGGGCCTCCGAGGCGGCGAGCAGCTCGGCGGGGACGTAGTCGGCGCCGTCGTGGATGGCGTGCCCGAGCATCCGCATGGTGTGGGCGACGATCACCCGCGGACCGCCCCCTCCGCGGGCCTCGGCGACGGCGGCGTCGGCGGCCTCGAGCACGGTGGCGACCTCGTTGCCGTCCACCTCGACGGTGGCCACCCCCAGGGCCCGGGTGCGGGCGGCGATGTCGGGGTTGGCCGAGTGTTGCTCGAGGGGCGTCGAGTAGGCGTAGCGGTTGTTCTCGACCACGACGACGACCGGGGCGCGGCGCAGGGCGGCCAGGTTGAGCGACTCGGCGTACAGACCGGTCACGGCGCCGCCGTCACCGGTGAAGGTGAGGACCACACGCTCCTCGCCCCGGTGGGCGAAGGCCCACGCCGCCCCGACCGCCACCGGCAGGGACTGGGGCAGATGGGAGATGAAGCCGATGATGCCGAGCGACAGGTCGCCGCAGCCGTGGATGTTGGCGTCGCGTCCCCCGGTGACGCCGGTCGCCCGCCCGAGCTGCTGGGCCACCAGGCGGCGTGGTGTCATGCCCCGGACGAGGTAGCACCCCAGGTCGCGGTGCATGGGGGCCACCACGTCGTCGGGTCCGAGCGACAGGGCGGCGCCGACGGAGATGGCCTCGTGGCCCCGCTGGTTGAAGGTGCCCCCGACCCCCCGACCGGTGAGCCACAGGGTGCGGATCGCCTCGTCGAGGTGACGGGTGAGGGTCATCCAGGCATAGGCGGTGAGGAGGCGATCGGTGGTGGCGTCGGTGCTCGTGGCGTCGCCCTCGGCCGTCACCGCATCGGACCGGTGGCTCTGGGCCGGGGCGGGTGCGGGGTCGGGCGGCCGGGGGTCCACGGAGCCCGATTGTGGCACCGGGGGCCGATCAGGTCACGACCACACCGGCGGGTGGCGTGGGGCGACCGGGCAGGGTCCCGGCGACGGGTACGCCGAGCCAGGTCTCGCCGAGCAGGGCGAGGTAGGCGTCGAAGGCCAGGGTGGCCACGAGGTTGCCGTCGGCGTCGAGGCGGTCGAGGCGGGGATCCTCGCCCACGACGCCGGCGTTCACGGGGCCCGACAGCAGGGCGGGAGCGGCCGTGCCGTGGTCGGTGCCGTCGCCGTTTTGCTCCGGACGCCGTCCGAACTCGCTGGTGGTGGCGACGAGGGTCGAGCCACCGAGGCCGAGGCGGTCGAGATGGTCGCGGAAGGCCACCAGGCAGCGGCCGAGCTCGTCGAGCAGGGCCGGGTGGGTGTCCGCCTGGTCGGCGTGGGTGTCGAAGCCGTCGAAGGCCACGTGCACCACCTTGAGCCCGGGATCGGCGGCGAGCAGGCGGGCGGTGAGCGCCAGGCGCAGACCCAGGGTGGTGTCGGGGTAACCCCCGGTGTCGACGTCCGAGTCGGAGGTGTCGAGGAGATCGGCCATGGTGAGGACGTCGAGGAGACCCTGGCGGGCGCGGTCGTACCAGGCGCCGGCGCCGGCCGGCACCCGGGCGGGGGCCCCGTCGGCCAGGGCGGGGAGGGCTCGGCGCAGGGCACGCGCCCAGTCGTCGTCGTCGGTGAGGAACCACACGGTGTCGGGATCGGCGACGGTGGTCGTCGAGCCCGGGCGGGCCGCCTCCAGGAAGGGGGAGGGTGAGCCGATGGCGGCTCCCGCCGGGGTCCGACCGTCGCCCAGCTCGTCGCACACCCGGCCCAGATAACCCGTGCGCAGGGCCGCCGTCCCCTCCGGGTCCCCCGTCCACCATCGGCGTTGCATCTCGAAGTGGGAGCCGTCGGGGGTCCGGGACCCGAGCCCCGTCACGACGGCGAGGGGCCAGCGACGGGAGAGCTCCCCGAGGGCGGGGTGCAGACCGTGGCGGTCGTCGAGCACGACCAGCTCGTCGAGACGGGGGCCGAGATCCGGCCGCAGCCGGTTCAGGATCGGTTGGTCGAGGGGGACGACGGTCGCCAGCCCGTCGTTGCCGCCCTGGAGCTCGACCACGACGAGGCGCCGGCGATGCACCGGGACGAGGGGGTCGTTCGGGGTGGGCCCGCCCGTCACGGGGTGACCGGTGGGTGTCGACGGCGGTCCGCTGGTCGTCGGCCCCGCTGTCGTGGGCGGAGCCTGCCTGCCCGTCACTTCAGCGCCGAGAAGGCCGCCGGTGGCGCCCACGGCGAGGCCGCCCCCGGCGAGCAGAGCGATGAGGCGGCGTCGGCTGAGAACGACGGTGCCGGGGGCGGGGACGGGGTCGAGGGGTCGATGCGGTCGGTCGGTCATCGGACGGACACCTCCGGGGAGACGAGGGCGGCCACGAGGCGCAGGATCGACGCGGTCTCGGGGTCGAGCCCGTCGCCGATGCGGTCGAGGACGGAACGGGTGGTCGGGGAGATCAGGGTTCGGCCGCACAGCGCCAGGGCGGTGGCGGCGTCGGGAACGTGGAGCCGGTCGGGGTCGACCGTGTCGGCGAGCTCGAGGGCGGCCGCCAGTCGCCCGGCGACCTGGTGGCCGCCGAGCCAGCGCCCGTCGAGGGGCCAGCCAGCCACGTTCGGCGGGTAGAAGGGGAGTTGCCCGAGGGTGATGAGCCACCAGGGGTCGATGGCGTCGGCGCCCACCCCGAGTGCTCGGGCGGCCGTCGCCATCCACTCCAGGGGCAGGGTGGGTCGACCCCGGGCGGGATCGGTGATCTCGGGGGAGGTGACGATGGCCTCGACCAGAGGCAGGATGGCCAGATCCGCTCGCCGGAACACGCCGGCGAGCTGGTCGAGGCGGGCGGGGGAGGGCTCGGTGCCGACGAGGTGGTGGAAGAGCCGGCCGGCCACGAAGGGCGCGCAGGCCGGGTGGTCGCAGGCGGCATCCACCACGTCGTCGACGTCGCGGACCCGGCGCCCCAGGAAGCGCCAGGTGCCGTCGGCGTGGGAGTCGGGGTCGAAGACGGCCTCCCCGGTGTCCCAGTCGACCCACCAGCCCGACAGGGCACGGGCCCCGGCCTTCACGTCGTCCTCGCCGTAGTGTCCCCGCCCCAGGGTGAAGAGCTCGAGCAGCTCCCGGGCCAGGTTCTCGTTCGGCTTCTCGCCGATGGAGCCGTCGCCGTCGAGGTACACGAGCATGGCCGGGTCCCGCACGATGGCCGCCATGAGCTGGCGGAAGTCGCCGAGGGCGTGGCGGCGGATCAGGAGGTGCTGGCGGGCCACCAGGGGTGGGGGAACCTTGTCGAGACTGGTGGTGAGATGGCCGTGCCAGTACCACACGAGTCGCTCGTGGATGCCCGTGGACGGCGTGACGACGCGGGACAGGGCGAAGGCGACCAGGGTCTCCTCGCTGCCGTCGTCGTCGCCGAGTGCCCGGAGCCGCTCGGCGTCGGCGGCGGGCAGGGTGTCGTCGGTGCTGGCCAGCAGCTCGGCTGCCACCTCCCCGATCCGCCGGGAGGCGAGTCGGGGGAGCTGTCCGGGGTCGGGCCCGAAGGTCACACGGCGAAGCAGGGTGCCGATGGGATGGACGGGCGACGAGGTCTCGTCGTCGACGATGGTGGCGTCGACAGGGGTGGCGTTCATGCCGCTACCGTGCCGAACAGAGCATGAAGCGGTGGTGAAGCGTGCCTTCACCGTCTCTTCATGTCCTCACCGCCACCATCACCGACGAGGGGCCGCCGTGGGGGCGGCCGCGACCCGGCCCGACGTGACCGTCACGTCCACCCCCGAGGGCACGTCCACCCCTGAGGGCGCCGGGGACATCGGAAGGATCAGCGACGAGATGCGCTTGCTGTTGGTCGAGGACGACGAGGCCCTGGCCGGCGTCGTGCGCCGGGGATTGGCCGAGGAGGGGTACGCCGTCGACCACGCGGCCGATCTCGTCGACGCCCGCCACGCCCTGGCCGAGCAGACCTACGACCTGGCGATCGTCGATCTCGGCCTCCCCGACGGCGACGGTCTGGCCCTGTGCCGTGAGGTGCGCGAGTCGGGCCGGACCGTGCCGGTCATGGTGCTGACCGCCCGTGACGGCCTGTCCGACAAGGTGGCCGGTCTCGATGCCGGTGCCGACGACTACCTGACGAAGCCCTTCGACTTTCCCGAGCTGACGGCCCGCATCCGGGCCCTGCTGAGACGGCCCGCCCGGGTGCACGCACCGGTGCTCGAGGTGGACGACGTGCGCCTGGATCCGGCCTCACGCCGGGTGTGGCGCGGGGCGGTGGCGGTCCCTTTGACCCCCCGGGAGTTCGCCCTCCTCGAGTACCTCATGCGTCACGCGGGGACGGTCGTGTCACGCAGTGAGCTCTACGACCACGTGTGGTCGGCGGATTACGACGGCCTGTCCAACGTGGTGGACGTGCACATCGCCAACATCCGTCGCAAGCTGGCGGTCACGGGTGCCGACGATCCGCTCGTGACGGTCCGCGGGGTCGGTTACCGCATCGGTGATCCGGCGTGAACCTGTCCCGGACACGCCTGGTCATCACCGCGACCCACGGGGTCCTGGCGGCCCTGGTCATCGCCGCCATGGCCTGGTTCGCCGTCCGTGCCGCCTCCGAGCGGATCCTCGACTCGGCCGAGCGAGAGGCCGAGGAGGTGGTGCGCGACCTCGTCGTCGACGAGCTCGACCGGGGCGCGGACGGACCGGCCAACACGTGGGCGGTGTCGCGCGTCGACGGCACCAGTCAGGCCTTCGGCGAGGTCTGGGTCGAACCTCCCCTCATGACGATCGTCGGCGAGGCCGGCGACTGGCCGACCTTTTCGACCTTCGACTACGAGGGCGAGGACCGCCTCGCCTTCGCCCAGCCCCTCGACGAGGACTACACCCTCGTCACCGTCGTGGATCTCGGTCCCTACCAGGCGGACGTGGCGTCGGTGCGGCTGCGGATCGTCCTGGCGGCAGCGGGATCGGTCGCCCTGCTGGTGGCGGTCGGCTGGTGGGTGGCGGGGCGGGCGCTGGCCCCGGCCCATGAGGCCCTGCGGATGCAGCGGGACTTCATCGCCGACGCCGCCCACGAGATGCGCACCCCGCTGGCGGTGATCCGGGCCTCGGCCTCCCACGCCCTGTCCCGCCCACGCGACGCCGCCGAGTACCGCCGTTCCCTCGAGGAGATCCGCACGGCGGCGGAACGGGCAGGCGACGGGGTGGGGGAGCTGTTGGAGCTGGCCCGGCTCGAATCGGGCCAGTCGGCGCCCCGCTTGGCGCCCCTGCGCCTCGACCTGCTGGCCGAGGAGGTGGCGGCGACCGTCATCGCCGAAGGGGTCGAGGTGGTGGCCGAGCCGGCGGGAGCCGTCGTGGTGCAGGCCGACTATCCCCTCTTGCGCCAGGCCGTGCTGACCCTCGTCCGCAACGCCGTGGCCCGCGCCCACCGTGTCGAGCTCGTCGTCCGCGCCCGGGACGGGATGGGGGTGCTCGAGGTCCTCGACGACGGTCCGGGATTCGATCCGGGCCTGCTCCCCCGGGTGTTCGAGCGCTTCCGCCGTGGTGACGAGAAAGGGTCGTCGGGACTGGGCCTGGCGATCGCCCGCGCCGTCGTGGTGGCCCACGGGGGCACCATGGAGGTGGCCAATCGCGACGAGGCGGGAGCGGTCGTGCGTCTCCGGCTCCGTCTCGACGCCTGAACGAAGGGGGTCGATCGCCCCATGTGGCGGTCGACCGGGTCGTCTACCCTGGACACATGTCGCGTCGCGTCCTGGCACTGTGCGTGGTGCTGGCGTCGCTGGCTCTGGGGGCGTGGGCGGCGACACCGGAGGCGGCCTCCGACGGTGGCGCCCCCGGGAGCGGGGTGGGGGCGGCCACGGCGATCGACCCGCCCCCGACGACGAGTACCACCACCACGACCACCACCACGACGACCACGACCACCACCACGGCGCCTCCCGACCCCTGGGAGACCTTCGTGGCGACGGTGCGTCCCGAGATCCCCGTCCTCGAGACCTTCGACGCTCCCGACGGTGAGCCGGTCACCTTCGAGTACGCCATCACCAACCCGACCTTCTTCGGGAACCCCCTGGTGCTCATGATCACCGACCGCACCCCCGACGACGCCTGGCTGAAGGTCCAGATACCGGTGCGCCCCAACGGGACCGAAGCGTGGATCCGGGGAGCCGACGTGGAGATCAGCTCCCACCGCTACCACGCCGAGGTCGACGTGACCCGACGCCGCGTGCGGGTGTGGAACGGCGACCACCTGATCGCCGAGACGGCCGCCGTCGTCGGGCGTGAGCGCACCCCGACCCCCCTGGGCCGCTTCTACGTGAACGACCTGGTGCCGAAGGCACCGACGAGCGCCTACGGCCCCTACGTGCTGAGCCTCTCGGGCTTCTCGGAGGCCCTCGACTCGTTCAACGGGGGCCTGCCGGTGATCGCCATCCACGGCACCAACCACCCCGAGCTGGTGGGCCAGGCCCGCTCCAACGGCTGCATCCGCATCCCCAACGAGGTCATCGAGGTCCTAGCGGAGACCGTTCCCATGGGCACGCCGGTCGACATCGTGGGCTGAGCAGGGCCGCCCGCGGCCCGGCTCGCTCGGGCTCGGACCTCCCTGTCGCCCCGCTCGTCGGCCGCGGCATGCTGGACCCCGTCCATGTCCGGAGTCGCCCACCGTCTCGCCCGCCTCGCCGCCGCGACCGCCCGCTTCACCGCCTCCATCGCCCGCGAGATGCGCCGGGAGTGGTCCGAGGACCGGGTCGGCGGTCTGGCGGCCGAGATCGCCTTCTTCGCCGTGCTGGGCCTGTTTCCCGCCGTGCTCGTGGTGGCGGCGGGCCTGGGTCTGGTCGATTCCCTGGTCGGGGCCGCCAACGCCGCCGATGCCGAGGCGTGGATCGTCGCCCGCCTCCAGGACGTGTTCGGCGCCGACAACACCATCGAGGCGACCATCCGCGACCTCTTCACCGGCTCCAACGCCGGTGCCCTGTCGTCGGGTGTGGTCCTGACCCTGTACGCGGCCTCGCGGGGGTTCGTGGCGGTGGTGTCGGCCCTCGAGGTGGCCTACGACCACGAGGGGCGCCGGGACTGGCTGTCGACGCGCCTCGTCGGGCTGGGGCTCACGGCGCTGACGGCCCTCATGGTGGCGATCGTCGTCACCATGCTCGTGGTGGGTCCCTTCTTCGGGCTGGGTGACCACCTCGCCGAGCGTCTGGGGGTGGGCGGTGCCTTCGCCCGCACCTGGAACCTCCTCCAGCTCCCCGTGGCCTTCGGGGCGGTCGTCGTGTGGGCGGCCACCGTCTACCACGTCGCTCCCCGCCACCGCTCGCCGTGGCGGGCCGAGCTCCCCGGCGCCGTCCTGGCTGCCGTGTGGTTCGTCGCCGTCTCCCTGGGGTTCGGGGTCTACCTCGGGTTCGCCAGCCAGGGCGCCAACGCCGTGTTCGGTCTGTTGGGCGGAGCCCTCACCTTGTTGTTCTGGCTGTATCTGATGGCGATGGGCCTGGTGGTCGGCGCCGAGCTCAACGCCATCGTCGCCCGGCGTCGGGGGATCGAGTTCGTGGCCCGGCGCACGGCCGTCGACCGGGTCACCCACCGCCTCGCTCGTCGGCACGCCGGCGGGGACGGTGACGGTGACGACAGGGGTGTTACCGCGGGGTAGGCGGTCGCTAGGCTCGCGCCCGTGAGCGACTACCGCGTGCCCCTCGACGACATCACCTTCAGCCTCCACCATGTGGCGGATCTGGCCCGCTTGGCCACCCTCCCCGGCTACGAGCACACCGAGCCCGACCTGGTGGAGGGTCTGCTGAGCGAGGCGGCCCGCTTCACCGAGGAGGTGATCGCCCCCACCAACCGCACGGGCGACACCGTCGGCTCGGTCCGCAACGACGACGGCACCGTCACGACCCCACCGGGCTTCAAGGAGGCCTACCAGCGCTACGTCGAGGCGGGCTGGGGTGGGGTCCCCTTCGATCCCGCCTACGAGGGCGGCGGTTTCCCCTGGCTGCTGGGTCTGGCCCTCCAGGAGATGCTCACCAGCGCCAACATGGCGTTCTCCCTGTGTCCCCTGCTCACCCAGGGCGCCATCGACCTGCTCTCCCACCACGGCAGCGAGGAGCAAAAGGAGCTCTACCTGCGCAAGATGGTGACGGGCCAGTGGACCGGCACCATGAACCTCACCGAGCCCCAGGCCGGGTCCGACGTCGGTGCCTTGACCACCCGGGCCGTGCCCGCCCCCGACGGCACCTACCGCATCACCGGCACCAAGATCTTCATCACCTACGGCGAGCACGACCTGGCCGAGAACATCATCCACCTCGTGCTGGCGCGCACGCCCGACGCGCCCCCGGGGACCCGCGGCATCTCGTGCTTCATCGTGCCCAAGTACCTCCCCGACGCCGACGGCAATCCCGGCGAGCGCAACGACGTGCGGTGCGTGTCGCTCGAGCACAAGCTCGGCATCCACGCCAGCCCCACCTGCGTGATGGCCTACGGCGACGAGGGCGGCGCCGTCGGCTACCTCATCGGCGAGGAGAACGCCGGCATGCGCTACATGTTCACGATGATGAACAACGCCCGTCTCTCGGTGGGCCTCGAGGGTCTCGCCATCGCCGAGCGGGCCTACCAGCAGGCCCGGGCCTACGCCCACGAGCGGCGCCAGGGGCGGGCGCCGGGCGCCCCCGCCGGTGAGTCCTCACCCATTGTCGAGCACCCCGACGTGCAGCGCATGCTGCTCGACATGAAGTCGTGCATCGACGCCATGCGGGGTCTGGCCTACCGCAACGCCGAGGCCCTCGACCTCGCCTCCCACGGGCGCGACGACGCCGAACGTCAGGCGGGCGCCGAGCGGGCCGCCCTGCTCACCCCCCTCACCAAGGCCTGGTGCACCGATCTGGGCGTCGAGCTGACCAGCACCGCCATCCAGGTCCACGGGGGGATGGGCTATGTCGAGGAGACGGGTGTGGCCCAGCACTTCCGCGATGCCCGCATCGCCCCCATCTACGAGGGCACCAACGGCATCCAGGCCATCGATCTGGTCATGCGCAAGCTCCCGATGCGGGGCGGAGCGGTGGTGGCCGAGCACCTCGAGGCCATCGCCGGTGTCGCCGACGCCCTCGCCGACGACACCGACCTCGCCCCGGTCCACGAGACCCTCCGGGCCGCCCATGCCGCCACCGCCGAGGCCACCGCCTGGCTGGCCGAGCACGCCGGCGAACCCCGCGACGTGCTCGCCGGGGCGACCCGCTACCTCGAGATGCTGGCCACCACCACCGGTGGCGCCATCCTGGCCGAGGCCGCCCTGGCGGCGCGTAAGCACGCCGACGAGGCGGTGGCCGCCGACAAGGCCGTCCTCGCCCGCTTCTTCGCCACCCAGCGCCTGGCCCGTGTGCCGTCCCTGGTGGCGTCGGTGACCGCCGGCGCCGACGACCTGGGCGCGGCGGCCTCGTCGATCCTGGCGGGGTGAGCGTCGGGGTGCGGGCGGTTCGCGTCCGCCCGAGCCGGGTCGGGTCCTAGGGTGTCGACGTGATCGCTGCCGTCGTCGCTTCCCTGCCCAGCCCGAGCCGCAACGTCATCGAGATCGGGCCCCTGACCCTGCGCTTCTACGGGATCATGATCGCCCTCGGCGTCGTCGCCGCCGTGTGGCTGGCCCAGCGCCGCTGGGAACAGCGCGGTGGTGACCCCGACGACATCGGTCGCATCGCCGTGTGGGCCGTCCCGGCGGGACTGATCGGCGCCCGCCTCTACCACGTCATCACCGACTGGCGCTCCTTCCAGGGGCGCTGGGGTGACGTGTACAAGATCTGGGAGGGTGGTCTCGGCATCCCCGGCGGCATGCTCGCCGGTGTGCTGGTCGGGATCTGGGCCGCCCGCCGCCTCGGCCTCGACCTACCGGGCGTGATCGACGCCGTCGTCCCCGGTCTCCCCCTGGCCCAGGCCATCGGGCGCTGGGGGAACTGGTTCAACCAGGAGCTCTTCGGCGGGCCCACCGACCTGCCCTGGGCGCTGGAGATCGACCCCGAGCACCGACCCGCCCGCTACGCCACCGAAGCGACCTTCCACCCGACCTTCCTGTACGAGTCGCTGTGGAACCTCGCCCTGGTGGCCCTGTTGGTGTGGGTCGACCGCAAGCGGGTGGTGCGGCCCGGCAGCCTGATCGCGGTGTACGTGGCCGGCTACGCCACCGGGCGCCTGTGGATCGAGGCCATGCGCATCGACCCGGCCAGCCACATCCTCGGTGTGCGGGTCAACATCTGGACGAGCCTGATCGCCCTGGCCCTGTCGCTGGGATGGCTCGCCTGGCGGGGTCTGCGCACCGACGAGGCCGATCAGCAGGCCGCGACCCCCGTGGCGGAGACCGCCGAGGACGCCGGCTGAGCGTCCGCCTGGCACCCGCGCCGGGTCACACCACCGCCGTGTCGAGCATGTCGAGGTGGCTGCGTCGTTGCACCGTCGCCCGGAGCCGGTTGACGGCGTGGTGGGGATCGTCGAGCTCGACGGCGGAACGCGGGGGAGCGCTCATCAGGTCGCGCACGTCGTAGGCGATGCTGTAGAGCAGGAGGCGGTCGAGCTGGCGGGGGTGCGAGAACAGCTCGGGGTAGTCGTCGGCCAGCCACCAGGGAACGTCGGCGTAGTCGCGGGCGTGGGTCTCGTGGCGGTAGTCGGGGGCGACGTGGAGCTGGGGGAAGCAGCAGAAGCGCAACAAGACGTCGAGCTCGAGGTCGTTGGGGGCCGTCCGGGCCCACTCGAAGTCGAGGATGGCGGTGATGCGCTCCCCGTCCCACAGGATGTTCTCGAAGGTCAGGTCGCCGTGGATGAGGTAGTCGCCGTCGAAGGGCTCGATGGCGGGCGTGAGGTCGAACACCATCTGCTCGGCGTCGTCGATGAGTCCGCGGTCGACGTGGTCGAGAGCCCGGGCCTGGTCGAGAGCGACCAGCAGCGACATCACCGGCGAGAGGGTGTCGGAGCGCAGCATCTGGGGGGCGTCGATACGGGGCAGGTCGGCGGGTCCGGGTGTGCGGTGGAGGCGGCGGAGCTTGGCGGCGAGCTGGCGGATGGCGTCGCGCCGTTGGGCCACCGACATCGAGGGCCAGCACCGTGAGAGCACCTCGCCGGGGACCCGTCGCACGACGAGCCAGTCGGCGCCGAGCCGGCCGCCGTAGGCCACGACGAGGGGGTAGCCGATCTCGGCGGGCAGGCCGGGCCCGAGGATGGCCTCCCGGCGCAGACGCTGGTTGGGGCGGCGGTTGACGCGCACCACGTGGGTGGGGGTCAGCCAGACCTCGTTGGTCACACTCGAGGCGGCGACGAGCTCGACGGAGGGGTCGAGACCGGCCTGGGTGAGGGCGTGACGGGCCCGGGCCATGGCCATGGGGTTGCGTCGGGACTGCTCCACGCCTGCTCCGTCGGGTCAGGGACCCTGATCCATCGGCACCGCGGGCGACGACGTGAGGGATCTCCGGTGGCGGTGGTCACCCTGCGGATCGGCGGCCCCAGCGCTCGAGCACGGCGTCGGCGAGGGCGGGCCAGGCCGCCGCGGCCCAGGGGCCGAAGGGTTCGTCGGTGAGCGCGACGAGGGTGACGTCGGTGGCGGGGTCGGTCCACGCCAGTGTGCCCGAACGCCCGAAGTGGCCGTAGGTCGCCGGGGAGTTCGAGCGGCCCGTCCAGTGGGGTGTCTTGGACCCCCTGATCTCGGGTCCCAGGCCCCAGGGGTTGGGGTCCTGGCGGCCGAAGCCGGGCAGGACGCCGGCGAGCTCCGGGTGGAC
>RFFY01000020.1 GCA_003697065.1 Actinomyces sp.
CCCGACGGGCGCACGGCCCTGCTCGACTTCGGGATCACGGGCCGCCTGTCGCCGCCCCGACGGCGGGCCTTCGTCCGCCTGTTGGTGGCGGGCACGATGAACGACGTGACCGGCCAGCTGGCAGCCCTGCGCGATCTCGGTGCTCTGCCTCCCGACACCGATCTCGACGCCGTCGCCCGCGACCTGGGCCTGTTCGACCAGGTGGTCGACCCGACCACCTTGACCCCCGACGAGCTGGTGGCCGAACTCCAGCGGGTGCTGAAGGCCCTGTTGGGCTACGGGGCGCGCCTGCCCCGTGAGCTCATGCTGTTCGTGAAGAACATGGTGTTCCTCGACGGGGCGATCGCCCGCCTCGCCCCTGATCTCGACCTGTTCGCCGAGATCGCCCACGTGGCCGCCCACTTCGCCACCACCCATGGGGAACGCCTCGCCGCCGAGATCGGGATGGATCCCACCGCCTGGCGCTTCGAACCCGACGCCGTACGGGCGGCGTTCGGGGTCGACGAGACGGTGGAGTCCATGACCTACCGGGAGTTGCAGGAGCGCCGCGAGGTCATCCGGCGGCGTCTGCGGGCCGCCCGCCGCTGAGGGGCCCCGGGGGGCACGGTCCCCGCTCCCGGGTCACCGGTCCCGGGACCAGGGTCCGCGTCGTCACCGGTCACCGTGGGCACCGCGGATCATCTTTCCGGGTCACTCGTCCCGTCCCGCTCAGGTCATGGCGCTCCGGGCGCCGATCGGGTCAGCGGAGTCCGATCCGACCACCGGCAGCAGCCGGACCCTGGAGCCCCGACCATGCGAGGACACGTACACCGCCAGCACCACCCGACCCGGCCGTCCCGGCGCCGCTCGGTGTTCCGCACCGAGCGGGGTGCCACCATCATCGAGTACCTGGCCCTGGTGGCCGGCGCCCTGGTGCTGGTGACCGGCAGCGCCTGGGCCCTGGGCGGGTCGTCGAGCGACAGCCTGGGCTCGGCCGGTTCGGGGATCAACGCCTCGAGCGGGACCGAGGTGAACGTGGACGCCGACGCCGAGGGCGGATCCGCCGACGGCGACAGCGAGGACGGCGGCGACGAGGAGGCGACGTCCCTGCCGGCCGCCGACACGGGGGGCTCGAGCTCCTCGAGCGGGGGCGGGGGAGCGTCGGCCGACCTGAGCTCCAGCGGTGACGGCAGCGTCAGCAGCGAATGCAGCGCCGACCTCGACGGCCACGAGTCCGACGACGACTCGTCCGACGACGACTCCTCCGACGACGACTCGTCCGACGACGACCACTCCGACGACCACAGCGACGACCACTCCGACGACCACAGCGACGACGACTCCGACCACTCGTCCGACGACGACTCCGACCACTCGTCCGACGACGACCACAGCGACGACCACTCCGACGACGACTCGTCCGACGACGACCACAGCGACGACCACTCCGACGACGACTCCGACCACTCGTCCGACGACGACCACAGCGACGACGACTCCTCCGACGACAGCGAGGGGTCGAGCTGCTCGAGCGACGACGACAGCGGCCACGAGGGCAGCTCATCGGAGGGCCACGAGTCCGACGACGAGAACAGCTGACGGCACCGGGTCCCGGCGAGCCGGGGCCGCATCCGGGCCGGCGCTCCCCGGCCGCTAGCCTCTCGCCGATGCGTCTGGTGATCGCCCGGTGCTCCGTCGACTACCAGGGACGCCTGCAGGCCCACCTCCCGTCGGCGGTGCGTCTCATCATGGTGAAGGCCGACGGGTGCGTCGCCGTCCACGCCGACGGCGGTGCTTACAAGCCCCTCAACTGGATGAACGCCCCCAACCGGCTCGTGATCGACGACGACGCCGGGGTGTGGCGGGTGACGAACCCCAAGGGCGAGTCCCTGACCATCACCGTCGAGGAGATCCTGTCCGACACGACCCACGAGATGGGCACCGACCCCGGGCTGCAGAAGGACGGGGTCGAGGCCCACCTCCAGGCCCTCCTGGCGGCCGACCCCACCAGCATCGGCGAGGGTCTGCGCCTGGTCCGACGCGAGTACCCGACCGAGATCGGGCCCGTCGACCTGCTGTGCCGCGACGCCGAGGGGCGGGCGGTGGCCGTCGAGGTGAAGCGGCGGGGCGAGATCGACGGGGTCGAGCAGCTCACCCGCTATCTCGAGTACCTGAACCGCGACCCGAGCCTGCGACCCGTGCGGGGCGTGTTCGTGGCCCAGCAGATCAAGCCCCAGGCCAAGGTGCTCGCCGGCGACCGCGACATCGCCTGCGTCGAGGTCGACTACGACGAGCTGCGCGGGATCGAGTCCCCCGAACTGCGACTCTTCTGAGCCGGCGACGATGGCGACGAGGCGGACCCGACGGTCCACGAACACGGGCAAGCGCAAGCGGCGTCCCTCCCCTTCGCCGGCGCGGGCCCGGGCGGGGTGGCATCGCCGTCTCCGGCGGGTCCTCATCGCGATCGTGGCGTTCGTGGCGGCGGGCGCTCTCGCGTCGTGGGTGGTCGACGACGTGGTGCTGGCCGCCGACGTTCCCCGGGGCACGGTCGTGGGCGCCGTCGGCCTCGATCCCGTCCGCCTCGGAGGCCTCGACGAGCCCGACGCCGGCGGGCGTCTGGCCGAGGCGGCCTCGGCCCTCGCCGACGTGCCCGTCACCCTCGAGTCGGCGGACGGGACGACGCTGACCCTCCCTGCCGGCGAACTCGGGGTGGGTCTCGACGTGGACGCCACCGTCGACGCCGCCCGCGAGCGCGGGAGCTGGCCCCTGCGGCCCCTCCGCTGGCTCACCGGGCTCGTTGGCGAGCACCGGGTCGAGGCGGTGATCACCGTCGATCGCGCCCGGCTGGCCGCCGCCCTCGAAGCGGCCGGCGAGGCACCGACCGCCCCCCTGGTGGAGCTGGTCGACGGAAGCTTCCGGGCCGCAACCCCGGACCCCCGCCCGCGCCCCGACGTCGACGCCCTCGCCGATCTCCTCGTGGCCGCCCTGGTCGAGCCCGTGCCCGGTGCCGCGGGGCCGACCCTCGTGGTCCCCTACGGCGAGCCCGAGCCGGTCGACGTGTCGGCCGCCGAGGCCTTCGCCGCCGAGCTGAACGAGCTGACGGCCGGCGGGGTGCGGCTGCGGGCCGGCGACGCCGTCGCCACCGTCGACGAGGGGGCCCTGCGCTCGTGGATCCGCCCCCGGGCCGACGCCGTACCCACCGGCGGGGCCGGCGGGGTCGGCGAGCTGTTCACCCTCGACACGGCGGCGGTCGACCCTGTCCTGGCCGACCTGTTCGGCGACGTCGCGATTCCCGGCGACGAGGCCCGCTTCGAGGTGGTCGACCCCGAGCCCCCCGTGACCGCCGAGGACGGGCGCGTCACCGGAGGCGAGGTCCGTATCGTCGGCGGCGAGCCCGACCGCTCGTGTTGCGCCGCCGACGCGGCCGACGCCGTGTGGGCGGGCCTGGTGGCGGGCGACGACCCCGTCGAGGTCCCCCTCGCCGAGACCCCGCACCCCCGAGGCCGGGAGTGGGCCGAGTCGCTGGGCATCCGCGAACTGGTCGGGGGTTTCACCACCCACTTCAAGCCGGGCCAGTCGCGGGTGAAGAACATCGAGCGGATCAGCGAGCTGACCCGCGGGGTCGTCATCGAGCCGGGCGAGACCTTCTCGGTCAACGAGTTCGTGGGCCGCCGCACCACGGCCAAGGGCTTCGTGGCCGCCGGCGTCATCTACAACGGGGTGTTCCGCTCCGACGTCGGCGGCGGGATCTCCCAGTACGCCACGACCCTGTTCAACGCCGCATTCTTCGCCGGTCTCGACTTCGGTGAGTACCAGAGCCACTCGATCTACATCTCGCGCTACCCCTACGGGCGCGAGGCGACCCTGTCGTACCCCCATCCCGACCTCCAGATCGTCAACACGACCCCCTACGGGGTGCTGGTGTGGCCCACGACGAGCGAGGACTCGATCACGGTGCGCCTCTTTTCGACCCCCTGGGTCGTGGCCGAACAGACCGACCAGACCGAGTCACGCCAGGGGGCGGCCTGTACCCGGGTGACGACCGAACGGACCCGCACCTGGCTCGCCGACGGGCACAGCGAGGTCGACACGGTCTTCGCCGTGTACCGCCCCGAGGGGGTGGCGTGCAG
>RFFY01000218.1 GCA_003697065.1 Actinomyces sp.
CCTCTGACCCGACCGGCGGGCGTGCCCGCCCCCCCGGCGGTCCACCCGACGGAGCCTGTCCGGGGGCCGGTGTCCGTCACGGCACCACGTGACCACCCAGGCGATGCCACCCGCCACCCCGCCGCACCCGACGCGCTTGCACCCTGCGTGGCCGCGCGCCACCATCGCAGTGGCAGGGAGGTGGGACCATGAGTGAGCACCCGGCGGACCCCGGCGGCGGGGCCGCCTCGTCCCGGTGGACGATCGAAGACGTCAGCGACGACGGCCTCATCATCCGCTCGCACGACGACGGTCGCTCCCACCAGATCGCCCTCGACGCCCTCCTGACCGACCTCGAGCTCACGCCCCACCTCGTGTCCAGCGTGGTCGACGGCGAGTTCGACGACGGCATCTTCCTCCTCCACCGCCTCGTCCCCGGACTGCGCGTCGAACGGCGTCTCGTCGGGCGCCCCAAGAGCCGACGCCTCAAGGTCGACGGCTTCGAGCAACGCATCGACTTCGCCACGGTCGCCGCCGCTCTGCAGGTCGACGAAGGCCTCCTGGCGGCGCTCGAAGGACACGAGATCGCCGTGCTCGTCGGCGACGACGACCGAGCGACCCTGCTCCCCCTCGACGCCGAACTGGCCGCCGAACTGGCCGCCGCCGAGGCCGCCAAGCAAGCCGAGCGCCAACGCCAGAGGGAGGAACAGGAACGCAAGCGCCGCCGGCACGAGCTCGACGAGAACCTGACCAGCGAGGAGCGCTTCGTCAACCCCTACACCTTCGTCGGCCTACCCGGGCCCGAAGGCATGCAACGAGAGCTCCCCGCCGGGCACGACCGTTTGGCCCCCGGCCGCCTGAGCGGTCGCCTCGAGGTCACCTGGAGGGCACACACGCCGATCCTGTACCGCCAACCGAACAGCGACGGCACCTGGTCGACCTGGACCCACAAGGGGCGCCCCGGCCTGCCCGGCTCGAGCATCAAGGGCGCCGTGCGCTCGATCCACGAGACACTCTTCGGCGGCTGCATGCGGGTCGTCGACCTCGACACCGTCGCCGTGTACCGCGAACCGGCGCGGGTCAACACCGGGAAACTGGCGGTCGTGCGCGAGCACGACCCCCACACCGACACCCTCACCGTCGAGCTCTGCGACGACCAGCGCTGGATCCGCCACGACGTCCTGCTCCAGGTCCTGGGCGACCCCTCGGCGATCCGCACCGGTGCCCGCCTGAGCATCCACTCGGCACCCGACGACAAACAACTCGGCAGAGACCTACACCTGAACCCGAACGGCATCAGCGCCGACCCCGACGGCAAGTGGGTCCTCCTGGTCACCGACGCCGGCGCCCGCCGGGCCAAGAGGCCGGTGTGGTACGTCGTCGGCCACCTGAGCGGCAAACAGCGCACCATCGAGCGCAAGACCCTCGAGCGCTACCGCCGCGAGGCTGCCGGCAGCGACGACGAGCGGCTGGGCCTCACCGACGAGGTCGAGGTCCGCTTCAACAACAAGACCCTGGGCTGGCGCCAGCCCGTCCGCCGGGACCTCCCCCCCGGGACCGTCATCTGGCTGCGCGACGACGGCCGTATCGCCCGGGCCACCATCTGGCGACGCGCCGGGGAGCACCCCGTCCGCGACCGGCTGGATCCCGCCTGGAGACCCTGCGGGGCCGAACCCCACACGGGCGACGAGCTCTGCCCCAGCTGTCGGCTCTTCGGCTCCGCCGGCGACGAAGCGCCCCACAGCGGCGCCGACCGCCGCGCCATCAACTACCGCTCCCACATCCGCTTCGGGCCCGCCCGCGCCGCCGGGGATGTGAGGACCGAGCGCACCGAGCTGGCCCCGCTCGGCACCCCCCGGGTGTCGAGCGGGCAGTTCTACCTCGACCCACCGCCCAAGCGGAACCTCACCGACGCCGAGACCGACACCCCCCTGGCCCACTGGGGCTCCCGCGCCGACCGGCCCACCCCGCGCCGGATCCGGGGCCGCAAGTACTACTGGCACGGGCTCAACGACCGCCACCGCACACGCGACCACCACACGAACAACAAGATGGTCACCAAGGTCGAGCTCCTACCCGCCGGCACCGAGCTCCGGGCCAGTATCCACTTCTCGGGCCTGACCCCGGTCGAGGTGGGCCAGCTCATCGCCGCCATCGACCCGGCGCGTGTCCTCACCGAGCACCGACCGCACACCGACATCAGGCCCCGTCCCGGCCCGGTGCGTTCGCGCCTCGGTGGCGGCCGCCCGTTCGGGTTCGGCACCGTCGAGGTCACCAGCCTCGTCGTCGCCGACCTCCACGACGCCACCAGCCGCTACACCGGCGCCGACGCTCCGCCTGACGAGACCGACCACTGGGTGGCGGCCGCCGTCGACGCCACACCCGAGCCCGTGCGCGAGACCTGGCCCCAGCTCGCCGCCGCCCTCACCGACGGCTGGGCCCCCGCCGAGCGCATCTGGTACCCGCCCGGCGCCACCTGGGACCGCAAGGGCACCCAGGCCTTCGACCAGAGCTACGAGTTCTTCGCCGCCAGCGACGGCCGCCACTACCCCCGCGTCGCCGACCGGCCCCTCATCCGTCTGCCCGACGCCGACGACCCCGACCCCACTCTTCC
>RFFY01000021.1 GCA_003697065.1 Actinomyces sp.
CTCGACGACGCGGTCGAGGCGACCCGGGGCCGGGGACGGATCGAGGCCGTCTTCGGGTCCCAGGAGTTCTTCCGCCTCTGGATCGCCCAGGTCATCTCCGCCACCGGCGACTGGCTGGGGCTCCTCGCCATCATCACCCTGTCGGCCCAGGTGGGCGAGGGATCGAAGGGGGCGGCCATCGCCGTCGTGTTGGCCGCACGTGTCGCACCCGGCTTCTTCCTGGCCACCGCCGCCGGGGTCCTCGTCGACCGGCTCGACCGCAAGAAGGTCATGATCGTCTGCGATCTGGGCCGGGCGGCGGTGCTCGTCACCCTCCCCTTCGTCGACACCCTGGCCGGCCTGGTCCTCGCCTCCTTCGTGCTGGAGATCCTCACCATGATGTGGTCGCCGGCCAAGGAGGCGATCGTCCCCAACCTGGTGCCGACAGCACGCCTCACCAGCGCCAATGCCTTGAACGTGGCCGCCGCCTACGGCATGTTCCCGGTCGCCGCCGGTCTGGCGGCCGTGCTCGCCAAGATCGCCGAGGCCCTCTCCGACGAGGGCTGGGTCGACACCTGGCGCCTCAATCAGGAGGGTCTCGCCTTCTACGTCGACGCCCTCTCCTTCCTCGCCACCGCCCTGATCGTGTGGCGGATCGCCATCCCCCGCCGTCCCCGGGAGGAACGGGGACGCTCCGGCCTGCGCTTCGACCCGGGGGCGGCCTGGCGCGAGCTGCGTGAGGGCTGGCAGTTCGTCGCCGTCGATCCGGTGGTGCGGGCGGTCAATCTCGGCCTGGCGACGGGGGTGGCCGGGGGCGGGATGCTGGTGCCCCTCGGCGCCCTGTTCGTCGACGACGTCATCGTGGGCCGTGAGGCCGACTTCAACCTGGTCCTGTTCGCCCTGGGCGTGGGCATGGCCCTCGGGGTCGTGACGGCCTCGCTGCTGCAGAACCGCATGGACCGCCCGCGCGTGTTCCCCCTGGCCATCTTCACCGCCGGGGCCGCCCTGTTGGTGGCCGCCTCCGCCAGCGTGCTGTCGATCGTCGTGCCGGCCGTGTTTGCCCTGGGGTTCGCGGCCGGACCGGTCTACGTGCTGGGCTTCACCCTCCTGCACGAGAACGTCGACGACGACCTCCGGGGTCGTGTGTTCGCCGGCCTGCTCGTGCTGGTGCGCCTGTGCATGCTCATCGCCCTCGCCGTCGCTCCCCTCCTGTCGGAGTTCCTCGACCGGCTCGCCCGTCGCTGGTGGGACGGGCACTGGGACCTCATCGGTTTCGGGGTCGACGTGCCCGGTGTCCGCCTGACCCTGTGGCTGGCGGGCCTCATCATCGTCGCCGCGGGCCTGCTGGCGGCGTGGAGCCTGCGCGGCGCCCGCACGACCGCCGCCACCGAGGCCCTGGCGGCGGAGGCCCCGTGAACGGCCCCGCGGCCGCCCCCGCCGGGCGTCGCCGGGGGCGCCTCATCGCCTTCGAGGGCGCCGACGGGGCCGGCAAGTCGACCCAGGCCCATCTGCTGGCCCGCCGCCTCGACGCCCTCGAGACGTTCCAGTTCGGTGCCACCCGGGTGGGGGCGGCCATCCGCGACATCGTGCTCGACCCGGACCGGGTCGAACTCGACGACCGGGCCGAAGCTCTCCTCATCGCCGCCGACAAGGCCCAGCACGTCGCCGAGATCGTCCGGCCGGCCCTGGAGGCGGGCCGCGACGTGGTCACCGATCGCTTCACCGCCTCCTCGCTGGCCTACCAGGGTCACGGACGGGGTCTCGACCTGGCCCGCCTGGCGGCGGTGATCGAGTTCGCCACCGGCGGACTCGAGCCCGACCTCGTGGTGCTGCTCGACATCGAACCGGCGGCGGTACGCGACCGTCTCGGTGAAGCCGACCGGATCGAGGCGGCCGGGGGTGCCTTCCACGAACGGGTCCGCGCCGGCTACCTGGCTCTGGCCGCCGCCGATCCCCAGCGCTGGGTCGTCATCGACGCCCGCGGCGCCGTCGAGGAGGTGGCCGCCCGGGTCTGGGACGCCGTACGTGGGAGGCTCGGGTCATGAGCGCCACCGCCCCACCTCCGCCCGCCGAGACGGTCACCGACCTCGTCGCCGATCCCTGGGCGCGGATCGTCGGTCAACCCGAACTCGTCCGGCGACTCCGGGCGGCGGTCGAATCGCCGGTGCACGCCTACCTGCTCGTGGGGCCACGCGGGGCCGGCAAGCGCACGGCGGCGCGGGTCTTCGCCGGCGAACTGGTGGCGGCCGCCGACGATCCGGCCCGCGCCGAGCGCCACCGCCGCCTCGCCTGGCGCGAGGAGCACCCCGACATCCACGTGCTCGACCCCGAGGGCACCCAGCTCCGCCGCGACGAGGAGGCCGAACCCCTGGTGGTGGCGGCCAGCCGGTCGCCGGTCGAGGGGCGGCGCAAGGTGCTCGTCGTCGACCGCTTCCACACCGCCACCCCGGCCGCCGCCGCCCTCCTGCTCAAGACCGTCGAGGAGCCACCCCCGACGACGATCTTCGTCTTCTGCGCCGAGGAGGTGCCGCCCGAGCACGTCACCATCGCCTCTCGGTGCACCACCTTCGCCGTGCCGCCGGTGCCGACGCCCGCCGTGGCCTCGGCCCTGGTGGCGGAGGGACTGGCCGACCCCGACCGGGCCGAGCTCATCGCCGCCGCCGCTCTCGGCAATCTGACCCGGGCCCGTCTGTTGGCCACCGACCCCCGCCTGGTCGTGCGGCGCGACACCTGGTGGTCGATCCCCGACCGTCTCGACGGGACGGGCGCGGCGGTCGCCGTCCTCGTCGACGAGGTGCGGGGCCTCATCGACGAGTCCCTCGAGCTGGTCACCGCCCGGCACGCCGCCGAGCGGGAGGCCCTCGACGAGCGCGAGGAGCGCTTCGGCACCCGGGGTTCGGGACGGCGCGATCTCGAGGCCCGGCACCGGCGCGAGATCCGCCAGGCCCGCACCGAGGAGCTGCGCTTCGGGCTGGCGGTGCTGGCCCGGCGCTACCGCGAGGCCCTGGTCGCCGACCCCGGTTCCGTCCCCGCGGCGGGGGCCGTCGACCGGATCCGCCAGGCGGCGGCCGCCCTGGTGCGCAATCCCAACGAGGCCCTGTGGCTCCAGGTCCTCCTGTGCGACCTGCCGCCCCTGTGACGCGGAGCGGGTGGGGCCCGGCGGGGCCGGCAGAGGAACCCGGGCCGGGGTCTGTTAGCTTGCGGGACCACGCCCGAGTAGCTCAGTTGGTAGAGCAACGCTCTCGTAAAGCGTAGGTCAGGGGTTCGAGTCCCCTCTCGGGCTCCATCGGCACCGTCCGGTGACCGAGGAAGGGAGCACGGTGGCCGATCCGGCCGACTTCGCCCGCGACGCCATGCCGCTCATGCCGGCGCTGTACGCCGCGGCCCTGCGCATGACGCGCAACCCCGCCGACGCCGAGGACCTCGTCCAGGAGACCTACCTCAAGGCCTACCGCGCCTACGACACCTTCCGCGAGGGCACGAACCTCAAGGCCTGGATGTACCGCATCCTCACCAACACCTACATCAACGGCTACCGGGCCCGTCAGCGACGTCCCGACGAGACCGATCTCGACGACGTCGAGGACCTCTACCTGTACCGCCGGGTCGGCGGCGAGGCGGGGGCGACACTGGGACGCAGCGCCGAGGACGAGCTGCTCGACCTGTTCAGCGAGCAGGAGGTCAAAGAGGCCGTCGAGAGCCTCCCCGACCACTACCGTCTGCCCGTGCTGCTCGCCGACGTGGAGGGCTTCTCCTACAAGGAGATCGCCGAGATCCTCGACGTCCCCATCGGGACGGTGATGAGCCGCCTGCACCGGGGAAGAAAGGCGCTCCAGAAGGCGTTGTACGAATTCGCCAGACGCCGACGTCTCCTGCCCGACGAGGGCGAGGGGGCCGGCGAGCCGGCGGCGGTGGGAAGCGACACCGAGGGCGAGGTCTGAGATGGCCGGCTCCGAACGACACGGCGACGCCCCACGCGACGAGATCCCGACCGCGGACGCGGACTGCGATCACGCCCTCCACGAACTCGACGGCTACCTCGACGGCGCCCTGACCATCGAGAGACGCACCGTCATCTCGGCCCATGTCGACGAGTGCGGCCACTGCTACTCGGCCTACGCCTTCCACATCGAGTTGAGGCGGCTCATCGCCCGGGGCTGTCGCGAGGAGGTGCCGCCCTCTCTCGTCGAGCGGGTGCAGCGTCTCCTCGAGGACGCCGCCCGGGGCGACGGCCACGCCGGCGACCCCTAGGCCGCGCCCGGCTCACGACGGCGTCGGCGTCGTCCACCGGGTCGGTGCCCACAGGGTCGCTTCGGCGACGATCGCCGCCGGGTCGGGAATCGCGGGGACGCGTCATCGGTTGGCCCGGCATGCGGGTTCTGGGTGAACGCTTCACGAGTGCCGAACGACGAACCGGGGTCGCGCCGACGGGGCGGGTGTGCGCCGAACCCGGCTGCGAGACCCGCCTGTCGATGTACAACGACGGCGACCACTGCGCCCTGCACGCCCCCATGGTCGTACCCCGGATGCGCGGCCGCGTGATCGAGGAGCGCTGAGCGTCCCGCTCCGACGCCCGGACCGGGCCCCCGGGACCGGTTCCGGGGGGCGGCCGGTATGGGGGCGGGGGACCCGGCGGCCTACACTGCCGGGCCATGAGCCTGCTCGCCGTCGTCTGGCACTTCTGG
Source organism: Actinomyces sp. (assembly GCA_003697065.1). Lineage (GTDB taxonomy): Bacteria > Actinomycetota > Acidimicrobiia > Acidimicrobiales > Aldehydirespiratoraceae > J010. The sequence continues at coordinate 4,665 of RFFY01000021.1, forward strand.
ATCGCCCCCGTCCTGACCGTGCTGGCCCTGCTGGCCGTCGTCGGGACGGTGGCGGGCTATCTCCGCCAGGTCACCGCCAAGCGCTACCCGCGTCAGTGACGACCCGACCCGACGACGACGCCGGCCCCGTCGACTGGGACCTGGCCCGTCGGGTCGCCCTCAAGGCGGCGGGCCGCGAACCCTTCTCCGCCCCCCGTTACCGGGCGGGCCTCGAGGCCGACTTCGACGAGTTCACGGCCCGGGCCGAGGACCTGGTGGCCGCCGAGACCGGACTGCGCTCGCTGGCCGGTCCCGCCCGGGGCCGGGTGACCGACCGGGCGGGATGGATCGACGCCAACATCGCCTCCTTCCGGCGTCTGCTGGCCCCGGTCACCGACAAGCTCGGCAGCCGTCTCGACGGCCCCCTCGCTCCCGTCGCCCGGCGCCTGGCCGGAGCCGAACTCGGCGCCATGCTGGGGTGGATGTCGACCCGGGTCCTCGGCCAGTACGACCTCCTCGTCGTGGAGGAGGAGAACCCCGGCGAGCAGGACATCGTGTACTACGTGGCCCCCAACGTGTTGGCCCTCGAACGCTCCTACGCCTTCCCGGCCCGCGAGTTCCGCCTCTGGCTGGCCCTCCACGAGGTCACCCACCGGGCCCAGTTCACGGGCATCCCGTGGATGCGTCCCCACTTCCTCGGCCTCGTCGAGGCCACCATGGACTCCCTCGATCCCGACCCCCAGCGTTTCCTGGCCGCCCTCCAGCGCCTCCTCGAGGCCCGACGGCGGGGCGAGGATCCCCTTGCCGAGGGTGGGGTCATGGCCCTGTTCGCCTCCGAGGCCCAGCGCGAGGTCCTCGCCCGCGTGTCGGGGCTCATGAGCCTGCTCGAGGGCCACGGTGACATCACCATGGATCGGGCCGGTGAGGGCCACGTCCCGTCGGCGCCGCGTTTCGGGCGGGTGCTACGCCAACGGCGCAAGGGGGCCGCCGGGTTCGCCAAGGCGTTCCAGCGCCTGGCCGGGCTCGACGCCAAGATCAAGCAGTACGCCGAGGGAGAGCGCTTCATCGAGGCGGTCGAGGCCGTCGGTGGTCCCGACGTGCTGCGCCTGGCCTGGGAGTCACCCGACAATCTGCCCACCATCGCCGAGATCCGCGACCCCCGGGCGTGGCTCGACAGGATGGGAGTGGGCGCAGGGGCGTGAGCGGACCGCCGGTTCCCGACGCCGTGGGGGGCGCCGGGCCCGTGCGTCCCGACCCCGGCGATCCCCTCGTGGGCTCCCTGCTGGTCCGCTGTCGGTTCCCGGCCGGACCCCTCGCCTGCGGACTGTCGGGCGGGCCGGACTCGACCGCCCTGGTCGCTTTGGCCGTGGCCAGCGGAGCACCGGTGCGGGCCGTGCACGTCGACCACGGGCTGCGCCCCGGGGCCCCGGATCGGGACATCGCCGTCGCCACGGCCCGGCGTCTGGGCGTCGACATCGAGGTGGTCGAACTCGAACTGGACGAGGGTCCCGACCTCGAGGAGAGAGCCCGTCGGGCCCGCTACGCCGCCCTGCCCCCCGACGTGTGCGTCGGCCACACCGCCGACGATCGGGCCGAGACCGTCGTGTTCAACCTGGTGCGCGGGGCGGGCCTGGCCGGGGTCGCCGCCGCCTTCGAGCGGGTGCACCGGCCCCTGCTGGCTCTCCGCCGCCACGAGACGGCCGCCCTGTGCGCCCATCTGGGGTTGACCGTGGCCGACGACCCCACCAACGCCGATCCCCGCCACACCCGCTCGCGCCTGCGCCACGAGGTCCTGCCCGCCCTGGCCGCCGCCACCGGACGCGATCCCGTGCCCGCCCTGTGCCGCCATGCCGACCTCGTCGCCGACGCTCTCGCCGTGATCCGTGACCTGGCCGGGCGCCTCGACCCCACCGACGTCGCGGCGCTGGCGGCGGCTCCGCGCGCCGTGGCCGCCGAGGCGCTGCGACGCTGGCTGGCGGCCGAGACCGGTGCACCTCGCGGCGTCGACGCCGCCTCCATCGAGCGCGTCCTGGCTGTGGTGGCCGGTGAGATCCGTGCCACCGAGGTCACCGGCGGCCACCGGGTCCGCCGACGCGCCGGCCGCCTCCGGGTCGAGCCCCGTGACGGCCCCGACACCGGTGACGCCGGGGTCGCCCCCGGCTCCGACGGTGGGTAGGGTCGGTGGTGATGGCCGCGAGCGAGCCCTCCGACGCCTCGGCGGTGACCCGGCTCCCCCCGGGACGGGTCGGGCCTCCCCTCATCACCGCCGACCGTCTGGCCGAGCGGGTGCGGGAGCTGGGTCGGCAGATCACCGAGGATCACCGAGGGCGACGCCCCCTGCTCGTCGGGGTTCTCAAGGGTGCCTTCGTGTTCATGAGCGACCTCGCCCGCGCTATCGACCTGCCGGTCGAGATCGACTTCATGGCGGTCTCGTCGTACGGGGAGGCCACCGAGTCGTCCGGGGTCGTGCGGATCGTCAAGGACCTCGAGACCGACATCGCCGGGCGTGACGTCATCCTGGTCGAGGACATCGTCGACTCGGGTCTGACCCTGCGCTACCTGCGCCGTCTGCTCAGCGACCGCCGCCCGGCCTCCCTGGAGATCTGCGTCCTGTTGGCGCGGGCCCGCGCCGAACTCGACGAGGTTCGCTACGTCGGCTTCACCATCCCCGACGACTGGGTGGTCGGCTACGGCCTCGACGTGGGCGAGCACTACCGCGAGCTGCAGGCCGTCCACTCCTTCGAGCCCGACGCCTGAGCCCCCCGATCCCGCCCGAAGCATCAGTCGTGACCGACAGCCCCACCCCCGAC
>RFFY01000219.1 GCA_003697065.1 Actinomyces sp.
CCCGCGGCCGGGGTGATCAGTCGCGGAGTCGGGCGAGGCGGGCGTCCAGGGCGTCGATCGCCATCACCCATCCCTGCGCACCCGGCGAATCGTCGGGAACGCCGACGTGGGTCACGGTCATCCTGGTGCGTCCACCGAGATCGCAGAGTTCGACCACGACCGAGGTCTCCGTCGTCGCTCCCGCCGGCAGGCCCATCTGCTCGGCGGTGAGGGCGTTGCCCTCGGCGTCGGCCATGCTCTCGGTGTAGACGAGGCGCGTCGGGGGGCTGACGTCGCGGTACTCCCCGACGAAGAACATCGACATCGGCCCGTCCGGGGTGGCCATCTCCATGGCGATGCGGCGACGGCCACCGACCCGGACGTCCATCTCGGCGGTGGGGATCCTGGCGCCCCGCGGGCCGTACCAGCTGGCGAAGTGCTCGGGGTCGGTCCACAGCGACCAGACCATTTCGATCGGGGCGTCGAAGGTGCGCTCGATCCGGACGTCGTCGATGCCGGTCATCTGTCGTCTGCTCTCTCGTGGGGTCAGGTGTCTCGCCGCCGGTCAGGTGTCGAGGACGGCCCGACAGGTCTCGTACATGCGACGGGCGGCCACCGACGGACCCTGGCGCGCCACCTCGTCGGCGAAGATCTCCGCCGCCGTGACCGGCGCCGCCCCCGTGGCATCGACCGCCGCCAGGACGGCAGCGAAGTCGACCGTGCCCTCACCCGGCAGGAGACGCCCGTGCATCGCCTCGTGTTCGAGCGACTCGGGGGGTTCCGGAGCGGCGTCGGCCAGCTGGAGGTAGGTCATCTGCCCGGCGGGCAGGTCGGCGAGCGCCGCCGGCGGCGTCGCCGTGCGGGCGAGATGCCAGGTGTCGACACACAGGCCGGCCTCGGGCTCGCCCGCCGCCTCGACGATGCGGCGGGCGGTGGCGAGGTCGCCGATCCCCGTCCAGGGCAGGAACTCCACGGCCAGCCGGATGTCGTGGGGGCGGGCGGCCCGGCACACGGCGGCCAGCCCGGCGGCCGCTGCCGCCTCGTCGACCACCGGGTCGAGGCACACCGCCGCCACCACCCGGCAGCCCAGGGCCGACGCCAGATCGAACACCGGCGCCGCTTCCTCGACGGCTGCCGCCTCGTCCCCGGCGCCCCAGGTGACGAGGGCTTCCAGGGCGACGACCTCGAGGCCCGCCTCGGTGAAGCGGCAGGCCGCCCGGGGGCCCAGGGCGTGGGCGTGGAAGCTCCAGGCCGACACCCCGTCGAAGCCGGCGGCGGCCGCCGCCTCGAGCAGGGCGGGCAGGGACTCACCGTCGAGGGCGAAGGGGTCCTCGGCCAGGGTGGCCAGGCACACGGCGAGTCGACGGCGATCCATGCACCCCATTGTCGGCGGCAGGCGCCCGCCGCGCCAGCGCCCGGGCGGTGCCTGAGGCAGAGCGGATGTGCCGCCCGCCGGCCCGTGGGCGATCATCGGGGGCGACCAAGGCGGCGAGCCGGCCGAGGAGGAGCCCGTGACCGACCGTGTGAGACTCGAGCGCGACGGCCCCATCGCCGTCATCACCAACGACAACACCGCCAAGCACAACGCCTTCGACGACGAGATGGACGCCCGCCTCTTCGAGATCCTCGAGGAGCTGGGCCGGGACCCCGGCGTGCGGGCGGTCATCTGGCGCGCCGAGGGCGACAACTGGTCGTCGGGCCGTGACGTGTCCGCCATCGGCACCAACGTCACCGGCCTCACCCACCACGAACTCATGACGCGGGGACACCGGGGGATCCAGCGCCTGTGGGAGCTCGAGGCGCCGGTCATCGTCGCCATCCAGGGATGGGCCATCGGGGGGAGCTTCCAACGGGCCCTGCTGTGCGACATCCGCATCGCCGCTTCCGACGCCCGCTTCATGCTGCCCGAGCTCACCCACGGGGTGATCCCCGACACCGGTGGCGTGTCGGTGCTGTACCAGATGTGTGGCCCCGGGGTGGTGAGCGACATGGTGCTGTGCGGCCGGCGCCTCGACGCCCGCGAGGCCCTCGCTCTGGGCATCGTGTCGCGGGTCGTCGAGCGCGACGAGCTCGACGCCACCGCCCGCGAGATGGCCGAACGGGTGGCGGCCGCGCCCGCGGTCAGCGTGAAGATGGCCCGGCGGGTGATCGCCCACCTGTCCCGGCCCGCCATCCGGGCCTCGATGGAGGACGAGCTCGTCTACCAGACCTTCGTCAACCGCAGCGACGACTTCGCCGAGATGCGGGCCGCCCGCGCCGAGGGCCGGCCGCCGCGCTACACGGGGAGCTGACCGCCATGAGCACCGAGCCCGCCGCCGCCCGTCCCGACCTGCCGGGGGTGCCGCCGCCCCCGCCGCTGGGCGAGACCGCCCTGCGGCCGGGGACCTTCGCCGACACCGTCGTGTTCGTGACCGGGGGCGGCACCGGTCTCGGGCTCGCCATCGCCGCCGAGTTCGCCCGCCTCGGCGCCACCCTGGTCATCGCCTCCCGTGACCCGGCCCACCTCGAGGCCGGCGAACGCCACCTGACCGGGATCGGGGCCCGGGTCGTCACCGTCGCCTGCGACATCCGCGACGCCGATGCCGTCGCCGCCGCCTTCGACCGGGCGGTCGAGACCGTCGGGCTGCCCGAGGTCCTCGTCAACAACGCCGCCGCCAACTTCCCCGTGCCGGCCGAGGACATGTCGCCCAACGCCTGGCGGACGGTCGTCGACATCACCCTCAACGGCACCTTCCTGTGCTGCCGGGAGTTCGGTCGCCGCCACCTGGCCGCCGGCACCCCGGCCGTCATCGTCAACATCGGTGCCTCCTACGCCTGGACGGGTGGTCCCGGCTTCGCCCACTCGGCCGCCGCCAAGGCGGGGGTGAAGAACCTGACCGAGACCCTGGCCGTCGAGTGGGGCCCCTACGGGATCCGGGTCAACGGTCTCGTTCCGGGCCTGATGCCCCACGAGGACATGACCGCCGACATCCGGGGCAACCTCGATCGCACCGCCGACAAGGATCCCTGCCAACCGGCCCTGCGGGTCGGTCGGCCCCGCGAGCTCGGGTGGGCCGCCACCTTCCTCGCCTCCCCCTACGCCCGCTTCATCTCGGGGCACACCCTCGTCGTCGACGGGGCGAACTGGCAGCGCCGGACCCTCACCAACCCGCCGGTGGTGACGGTCCGCGACCAGATGGGGCTCGGGCCCTTCGATCCCGAGGCGACGCGCCGCCGGTGAGGAGGCGGCGGACTCGCGGGCGGTAGCGTCGCCTCCCGTGGACGGGATCGACGTCGCTGTGTTGCTCGGAGGAGGGTTCGTCGCCGGCATCGTCAACACCATGGCGGGCGGGGGCTCGCTGTTGACCGTCCCCCTCCTCGTCCTCGCCGGTGTCCCGGGGAACGTCGCCAACGGCTCCAACCGGGTGGGGGTGCTGTCCCAGTCGGCCTTCGCCGCCGGCACCTTCCGCCGCCTCGGCGTGGGTGGGCTCGGGGGCCTGCCCCGCATCCTGGTGCCCGCCATCGCCGGTTCGGTGGTCGGGTCGGTTCTCGTGAGCCGGCTCGCCGACGGGACCTTCGAGCGCGTCTTCGGGTTCGTCATGATCCCGATCCTCGTGTTGTCCCTGCGCCGCCCCCGGGTCGAGGCGCTCGCCGACCGGCCCCAGTGGCCCCCGTGGCTGACGGTGCTGGTCTTCTTCGCCATCGGTCTCTACGGCGGCGCCTTCCAGGCGGGGGTGGGGCTCATGCTGATCGTGGCCCTGTCGCGGGCCGGTGTCGACCTCGTCGTCGCCAACAACATCAAGGTCGTCATCGTCGCCGTGTTCACCTGCTTCGCCCTGCCGGTGTTCGTGCTGAACGGTCAGGTCGACTGGGTCCCCGCCCTGACCCTGGCCGCGGGCCTGGCCCTCGGCGGCTGGACCGGCGCCCACATCACGGTGGCCGGGGGCGAAAAGGTGGTGCGCCCGGTGCTGACCGTGGCCGTTTTGGCCCTCGCCGGGCACCTCCTCGGCCTGTACTGACCCTCAGGGAGCGGGCGCCGGGTCCCGACGGAGCACGCCGGGCCACGCCGGCGTCGGGTCAGGACGCGGGGGCCAGGCGCCCGTCGCTCATGGTGAGGACCCGGTCGGCGTACTCGACGATCGAGGTGTCGTGGGTGACGAGCAGGGTGGCGGCCCGGTGGCGGTGGGCGGCCTCGACCAGAACGGCGGTGACCTCCCGCGAGCGGCGGGCGTCGAGCGAGGCGGTGGGTTCGTCGGCGAGGAGGACGGCCGGTTCGCCCATCAGGGCCCGTGCCACCGCCACCCTCTGGCGCTCCCCACCCGAGAGCTGGGCCGGCCGGTGGGAGGCGCGGTGCCCGACCCCGAGCTCGTCGAGCAGGGCCCGGGCCCGCTCCCGGTGGGCGGCGGGCCGCTCGCCCCGGATGTGCATGACCAACAGGAGCTGGTCGAGGGCGGTGAGGGCGGCGATGAGCTCGTGGCTCTGGAACACGAAACCGATGCGTTCACGCCGCACCCGGGTGCGGGTCCGGTCGTCGACGAGGTCACGGCCGTCGGGGCCGACCTCGGTGATCACCCGGTCGCCCACCGTGACCCGCCCCCGGTCGGGGGTCAGCAGACCCCCGGCCACGGCCAGAAGACTCGACTTGCCCGATCCCGAGGGACCCACCACCGCCACCACCTCGCCGGGAGCGACCCCGAGGTCGACGGCGTCGAGGGCGGTGACGATCTCGTCACCGTCGCCGTAGGCGAGGTGGACCCCGACGAGGTCGAGGCCGGCGGTGGTCGAGTCGGCTCCGGCCGGTGGCGGCGGGACGGGAGCGTGTCCGGTGCTCATCGGCGGGCCCCCACGGCGAGGAGGGGATCGACCCGGGCGATACGGCGCAGGGTGGTGGCGGCACCGAGGAGCCCCAGCACCACCAGCAGGGCCAGCGCCCCCACGGCGGGTCCGGGCCGCAGGCTGAAGGGGATGTCGGTGCTCGCCACCGCCACACCGAGG
>RFFY01000220.1 GCA_003697065.1 Actinomyces sp.
CGGGGTGCCCTCGGCGATGATCGCCCCTTCGGCCATCACGACCACCCAGTCGGAGATGTCGCGCACGACGTCCATGTCGTGTTCGACGAAGATGACGGTGCGGCCCTCGGCCCGCAGCTCCTTGACGTGGCCGAGCAGGGACTGGGTGAGAGCCGGGTTCACGCCCGCCATGGGTTCGTCGAGCATGACGAGCCCGGGATCGGTCATGAGGGCGCGGGCCATCTCGAGGAGCTTGCGCTGGCCGCCCGACATCGTCCCGGCGAACTCGTCGCGCATGTGGGCCATCCCGAAGCGCTCGAGCAGGGCCTCGGCCCGGGCCTCGATCTCGGCCTCCTGGCGCGACCAGATACCGGGGACGAGGGCCCGCCAGAAGTTCTCGCCCCGTTGGTCGGTGGCTCCCAGCTTCATGTTCTCGATGACGGTGAGCTTGCTCAGGGCCTTGGTCAGCTGGAAGGTCCGCACCATGCCGAGCTTGGCCAGACGGTGGGGGGGCATGCCGTCGATGGAGCGTCCATCGAGGCGGGTACGGCCCGAATCGGGCCGGTCGAAGCCGGTGATGAGGTTGAAGTAGGTGGTCTTGCCGGCCCCGTTGGGACCGATGAGGGCGGTGATGGCGCCCCGTTGCACCTCGAGGTGCTCGACGTCGACGGCCTTGAGGCCGCCGAAGGTCTTGACCACGTCGTCGGACACCAGGATGGGGTCGGGCTTCGACACCCCGGGGCGGGGTTCGACCTCGTCGAACACACCCGCCACCGGGTTGTGGGGCTCGGTCACGGTCGTGGGGTCAGCGGTCATCGAGTGCCATCTCCTCGCGGGAGCCGAAGATGCCCTGTGGTCGGTAGCGCATCAGCAGGAACAGGCCCACCCCGACCAGCATGAACTTGACCTGGGAGACGTTGAAGTCGCTCAGGTTGAGGATCTTCTCGAGGGGCTCGTCGGCCGAGGTGTTCAGGAGCTGGCGCATGAAGTTCTCCATGAAGATGATGAGCGCCCAAAAGGTCATGGCCCCCACGACGGGCGACCAGATACGGCCGACCCCGCCGACGATCAGCGCCGTCCAGATCATGAAGGTGATGACGGGGTTGAAGGTGTCGGGCTGCACCGACTGCTTGGCGATCACCTGCAGCATCCCGGCCAGGGCACCGAGGAGGCCACCCAGCACCAGGGCCTGGATCTTGAAGGACAGGGCGTTCTTGCCCAGGGCCCGGGCGGCGTCCTCGTCCTCGCGGATGGCCTTGAGGGCCCGGCCCCACGGGGAGCGCATGAGCTGCCAGACGAGGAGCACGGCGAGCCCCACCAGGGCCCAACCGATGAGGATCACCCACAGGTTCGGCCCGACGTACTTGAACGGGCCGATGCCGTAGAACTTGCCGGGGGTGTCGAAGGGGTTCCAGGCGTAGAAGGCGTCGGCGAAGTCGTTGATGCCCTCCGAGGCCCCGGTGCGGCCGTCGTTGCCGCGCCATCGCACGAAGAGCCGGATGGTCTCGGAGGCGGCGATGGTGACGATGGCGAGATAGTCGGCCCGGAGGCGCAGGGTGGGCAGACCCAGGATGAGGGCGAGGGCGAGGGCGTAACCCAACCCGAGGGGGATGCCCCACCAGAAGCTCCAGTGGAGCCACCACACGCTCATGCCGACGCCGTAGGCCCCGGCGGCGAGGAAGCCCACGTGGCCGAAGTTCAACAAGCCGGTGTAGCCGAAGTGGATGTTGAGCCCGATGGCGGCGAGGGCGAACACCATGGCGTCGACGCCCGTGGCCCCCGACAGGGTGCGTTCGATGATCGAACCCCAGTCCATTGTGGTCGTCTTCTCCGTGTGTCGTCGTGTCGGGTCGGCGCGGCGGTCGCTAACCGATGCGTTCGGGGCGGCCCAGGATCCCCTGGGGCCGGAACAACAGCACCACCACCATGAAGATGAGGGCGATCATGTTCTTGAGTTCGGCGTCGATCCACAGGGTCGAGACGTTGATGGCGATGCCCACGACGAGGGCGCCGACCAGGGCCCCGTAGGCGGTGCCGAGACCGCCCAGCACGACGGCGGCGAACACGAGCAACAGGATGCGCCAGCCGAAGTCCCACTTGAGCTGATCGAGGCCGAAGAACACCCCACCGAGGGCGGCCAGGGCGCCGCCGGCGATCCAGACCCAGGAGATGACCATCTGCACGTCGATGCCCGAGGACTCGGCGAGGTCCCGGTTGTCGGCGACGGCCCGCATGGCCTTGCCGACCCGGGTGAACTGGAGCAGGGAGCCCACGCCGAGCAGCACGACCACCGACAGGATCATGGCGATGATGTCCTTGGGGGTGAGATCGATCGGTCCGATCTCGAGTGCCCTCTGGGCGGAGAAGTCACGGAAGGTCCGCGGCGTCCCGCCGAAGTTGTACAGGAACAGGTAGCGCAGGAAGATCGACAGGCCGATGGTGATGACCATCTGGGCGATGAGGCTGATGCCCGCGGCCCGGAAGCGGCGGAACAGGAAGCGGTCGAGCCCGTAGCCGAGCAGGCCCCCGCACACCATGCCCAACAGGGCCGCCCACACCAGGTTGACGCCACCGCCGAAGGGGGCGGGCCAGCCCGCCATGAAGCCGATCAGGCCGGCCAGCCCGTAGAAGTTGAAGAAGTAGGTGGTGAGCATCCCCCAGGTGATCATCTCGGCGTGGGCGAAGTTGGTGAGCCCGGTGGTGCCGAAGATGAGGGACAAGCCGATGGCCGCCATGGCGAGGTAGAGGCCCTGCTTGAGGCCCTCGACGGTGAGCTGGAGCACCCGGCGGGTGTTCACCGAACTGCCCCCGCTGGACGCCGAGGTGCCCTCGGCGTGTTCGACGGCGAACAGGGCCCGCGTCTCGCGTCCGGCGTCGACGGTGACCGTCACGCTCGTGCGCTCCGGATCGCGCAGCGTCACCTGGTCGGGCAGGCCCGAGGGGTCGATGGTCACCGTGTAGATGCCGGGTTCGAGATCGGGGAAGACGAAGTTGCCGTCGGCGTCGGTGACGACCGAGGCGAGTTCGGCACCACCCTCGTCGGCGAGGGAGATGGTCACCCCGGCGACGGGGACCTTCTGGTTGTCGGCGTCGCGGTACTGGAGGACCCCGAGGACCTTGCCCGTCGTCGAGGCGTCGTCCTGGGCGCCGGCGGAGCCGATCCCCAGGCTCAGGGCGGCGGCGATGCCGACCAGCACCAGACCGATGAAGCGGTACACGGTGTTACGCCGCGTGGGGATGGTGCGCATGTTCCTCCTGCGCTCGTCGGCGGACGTCGTCACACCGGATGTGACGAGGTCGGTCGGTGCGGGCCGCCCGAGACTAGTCCTCCCGAGTGGCCGATGTCTCACCCGGATGGGCGAGCCGGTCGAGGATCTCGGCGGGGGGCCCGACGAGCCCCGTCACGAAGCGACCGAACTCGGCGTACACGGCCGAGGCCCGGTCGTAGCGCATGGTGTAGACGGTCTCTTTCAGGTCGTCGATACGCCGGCCGAACAGGGTCACCCCCCATTCCCAGTCGTCGAGCCCGGTCGAGGCGGTGACGAGCTGCACGATGCGGCCGGCGAAGCGCCGCCCCGACGCCCCATGCTCGTACATGAGCTCGCGTCGGTCGTCGAAGGGGAGCTCGTACCAGTTCTGGTCCGGGAGGCGGCGCTTGGTCATGGGGTAGAAGCACCAGGCCGGCTTGTCCGGGGGCGGGAGGCGGGGGTAGAGGCGGTTCTGCTTGTGCTCGTCGGGGAGGCCGGCGGCGTACTCGGACACCTCGGTGATCGACACGAAGCTGTCGACGAGTTCGAGTCCGGCCGCCCCGAGGGCCGTCTGCAGGTCGCGCAGGGGCCACACCTGGTCACCGAGCGCCATGACGCACAGGTCCGCCTTGTGGCCGAGGGTGGCGACGGTGACGGCCTGGCCTCCCGCCTCCTCGAAGGCGGCGATGGCCGCCAGGGCGGCCCCGGCGTCGACACCGCGAGGGTGGCGCCAGAACAGGTGCAGGACGGTCAGGCCCTCGGAGCAGGTCACAGGCTCGAGCATGGCGGTCAGTGTAGGGAGGAGCCGCGCGCGCCCCCGCCGGACGGCGGACCTCAGGTGTAGACGGTGAGGTCGCCGTCGCGGGCGAAGCCGGCCAGCTGGATGCCGGCGCGCTCGGCGGTGGCGACGGCCAGGGCGGTCGGCGCCGACACCGCCACCAGGGCCCGGAAACCCGCCGCCCACGCCTTGTGGACGAGCTCGAAGCTCGCCCGGCCGCTGACGACGAGGCCGCGACCGGCGGCCGGGAGCCGACCGTCGAGCAGGAGACGGCCCACCACCTTGTCCACGGCGTTGTGACGACCGACGTCCTCGCGCACGGTGTGGACCTCGCCATCGGGTTCGACCACGCCGGCGGCGTGCACGGCACCGGTCTCGTCGAAGAGCTCCTGGGCGGCCCGCAGGGCCTCGGGTGCGCCGGCGAGGACCGCGACCGCCAGGGGGGCGCCGGCGACGGGGGCGAGGCTGGTGGCGAGCTCGTCGACGGTGCGGGTCCCGCAGAAGCCGCACGAGCTGGTGGTGAGACCCAGACGGGACTCCGGCGCCGGGGCCCGGCCGCCGGTCGAGACCGACACCACGTTGAACGCCGTCTCCACCGGCGAGCCCGTCCCGCAGTAGCGCACGGTGCGCACCGGGTGTCCGGCGAGCAG
>RFFY01000221.1 GCA_003697065.1 Actinomyces sp.
GCCCCCGTCTCGATCTCGAAGGGCACGTTCTCGGACATGCGGGTGCGGGCCACCGGGGCGATGCAGTTGGCGTTGATCGCCGGTCCGCCCCGCAGGCGGAGGCTGGCGGCGGTCAGGGCCGCCGACCGGGTGAGGCTGACCACGCCCCCCTTGGCCGCCGAGTAGTTGGCCTGGGCGGTCGAGGCGGTGAACGCCCCCGAGGTGAACCCCACCAGAGCACCCCCGGTCTCCTGCTTGCGCATACGGGCCAGGGCGGCCCGGTAGACGGTGAAATGACCCTTGAGGTGGACGGCGACCACCGAGTCCCACTCGTCTTCGGACATGTTGAACAGCATCCGCTCGCGCAGGATCCCGGCCGTGCACACCACCCCGTCGATCGACCCCCAGGTGTCGACGGCGGTGGCGACGATGCGTTCGCCGACGTCCATGCGGCTCACGTCGCCGGCCACCGCCACGGCCTCGCCGCCGGCCGCGGTGATCTCGGCGACCACGGCGTCGGCGACCTCGCTGTTCGGTTCGCTGCCGTCCATGGTGACCCCGTAATCGGCGACGACGACCCGGGCCCCCTCGGCGGCGCAGGCGAGGGCGACGGCGCGCCCGATCCCTCCTCCGCCTCCGGTGACGGCGATGTTCTTCCCGGCGAGATGACCCGACATGGTGTGCTCCCTGGTTCGACGCCGACTCTCGCCCGGCAGGCGCCCGGGCGACGGACGCGGGACGCTAACGCGCCGACACCATCCCGGCGAAACCCCCGGCTCCCGGCTCCCCGCCGACCGCGCCGCGTGAGGGCGGCGCCCACCGCGCGTCGCCGGGATCCACCGGCAGCCCGACCGGCGTCGCTAACGTCCCCGCCACGGACCGGGACGGCACCCCGCCGGCCCTGCGATCCACGGGAAGCCCACGGGGACCAGGTGAGCGACACCGACGACCACAACAGGGCCGAGGCCGCGGCCCCTGCCGACGAGGCGGGCCTGGCCCCCCCGGCGGCCGCGGGTGCCGAGCCGGCGTCCGACGAGTCCGGACGCGACGCCGTGCTGCGCCGTCTCGCCGCTTTGACCGATCCCGATCTCGACGACCTCTCGCGGGGCCTGCACGCCCGGGTCGCCCTCTCGGCGCTCGATACCCCCGCCCTGTTGTGCGATCTCGACGGCACCGTCCTCGACGCCAACGACGCCGTCGCCGCCACCGGCCTCGACCGCGAGGCCCTGTGCGGCCGTCCCCTGTGGACCGCCGACATCTGGGCCACCACCAACCCGGGCGCCGTCCTCGGCCCCCTGGTCGAGGCGGCGGCCGAGGGGCGCCCCGACGCCCGCACCCTCGACACCACCCACGGCGACCCGCCCCGACCCGTCCGGGTGACGGTCACGCCCGTCCACGACACCGACGGCTCGATCGTCGTGTTGCTGGCCGAACTCCACGACCTGGCCGACCGGCGCCGGGCCGAGGCCATCATCGCCGCCACCAACCGGGCCCTGACCGAGGCCGAGAGCATCTTCCGGGCCATGGCCGAGCACACCTCCGATCTGGTGTGCCTGCACGAACCCGACGGGACCTTCACCTACGTGTCCCCCTCGGCCCGGCGTCTGCTCGACCGTGATCCGGCCTCCCTCGTCGGCACCCATCCCCGTGACCTCGTCGATCCCGACTCGGTCGAGGCCCTCGAGGGCGCCCTGGCCGACGCCGGCCGCCGGGGGACCGAACCCACCCGCGTCCCTCTCCGCTTCCGCCACCGCAACGGGTCCCACCGCTGGTTCGAGACCGTCGTCACCCCGATCCTCGACGAGACGGGCGGTCTGCGCCAGCTCCAGTCCTCCAGCCGCGACATCACCGAGCAGAAGCGCACCGAACACGACCTCATCCGGCTCGCCTTCCACGACGAGCTCACCGGGCTTCCCAACCGCGCCCTGCTCCTCGACCGCCTCGAGCAGGCCCTCGCCGTCAGCCGCCGCACCCTCCAACCCGTCGGCGTGTTGTTCATCGACCTCGACGGCTTCAAGACCGTCAACGACACCCTGGGTCACGCCGCCGGCGACGCCGCCCTGCTGGCCGTCGCCGAGCGCCTGCGGGCCATCGTCCGCCCCGGCGACACCCTCGCCCGCTTCGGCGGCGACGAGTTCGTGATGCTCTGCAGTGGCACCGACGGCGCCCGCGGGGCGACGGCGGTGGCCCGCCGCATCCTCGAGGCCCTCAACGAGCCCTTCCACCTCGAGGGCCGCGAGGTCCGGCTCGGGGCGAGCATCGGTATCGCCACCTCGGTGGGCACCGCCGATCCCCTCCAGCTCGTCGAGCAGGCCGACACCGCCATGTACGAGGCCAAGCACGAGGGGCGCGGCCGCTTCGCCATCCACGACCAGCTCGACCAGTCGATCGCCCTGGAGCGGATCGACACCGAGACCGCCCTGCGACGGGCCGTGGCCAACGGGGAGCTGCGCCTCCACTACCAGCCCGAGCTCGATCTCGACACCGGGCGGGTCGTGGGATTCGAGGCTCTCGTGCGGTGGCAGCACCCCGAGGGTCGTCTCGTTCCCCCCGGTGAGTTCATCCCCCTCGCCGAGGAGACCGGCCTGATCGTCGACATCGGACGCTGGGTGATCGCCGAGGCGTGCCGCCAAGCCGCCCGCTGGCGGGTCCACCGCTCACCCGACGACGAGCCCCTGCGGATCTGGGTCAACCTCTCGGCCCGCCAGCTCGGCGATCCCGACCTCGTCGACTACGTGCACGACACCGTCCGGCGGGCCGGGATCTCCACCGACGACATCTGCCTGGAGATCACCGAATCGGCCCTCATGGACGACGCCGAGGCCGCCGCCCGCCAGCTCGGCGAGCTGCGGCGCCTCGGCATCAGTCTCGGCATCGACGACTTCGGCACCGGTTATTCCCAGTTCGCCTGGCTGCACCGCCTACCCCTGGACGTGTTGAAGATCGACCGGTCCTTCGTGCAGGGACTCGCCGACGACACCGACTCGGCCACCATCGTCGCCGCCATCATCGACCTGGCCCACGCCCTGGGCCTGATCGTGATCGCCGAGGGGGTCGAACACCCCAGCCAGCTCGACGTCCTACGGGAACTCGAGTGCGACCAGGCCCTCGGCTTCCTGTTCTCCGAGCCCCGTGAGCCGGCGGCCTTCGACCATCTCCTCCGCGGCGACCGGGGCGAAGCCGACCCCACCTGAGGGACCAGCGGCGGGACCGACGGAGCCCGGGCGGTGCCCGTCAGGACCCGGTGCCGACGAGAAGGCGCGGGGCGGTGCCCGTCAGGACCCGGTGCCGACGAGAAGGCGGGCGGCGTGGGCCAGCTCTCGACCCACGCTGCCATCGGGTGCCATCCCCCCGACCCAGCGCACCAGCGCCGAATACCACACGTGGCCGATCACCCGGGTGATGGCGTCGGCGTCGAGGCTCGGGTGGCCCCCGAGGGCGTGGCGGACGATGGCCTGCACCTCGGATTCGACCACGAGCTTGGGCCCCGAGGCCGCCGGATCGGTGGTGGCGAGGGCCCGTATCAGAGCGCCCATGAGCACGGGGGCGGCGTCGGTGCTGGCGGCGGCGTGCTCGAGGGCCGCCGCCAGGCGCTCGGCCGGGTTGACACCCAGATCGAGGCGCTCGATGCGCTTGCGCACGAGACGCACCCACTCGCCGAGACCGGCCACCAGCACCACGTCCTTGCCGGGGAAGTGGCGGTAGATGGTGGCCAGCGA
>RFFY01000222.1 GCA_003697065.1 Actinomyces sp.
ACCAACCGCCTCATCCGCACCCTGACCGAGCACGGCATCCACGTCGAGCTGTCCTCGACCCTCTTCGACATCGCCGCCCACCGCCTCGTCATCCGACCGGTGGGCCGCATCCCCATGATGTACGTCGAGCCCGTCCGCCGGGACGGGTGGCGACCGGCGGCCAAGCGCCTGTTCGACATCGTCGTGGCCGGCGCGGCCCTCGTCGCCACCGTTCCGGTCATGGCCGTGGCGGCCGCCGCCGTCAAGCTCACGTCTCCCGGGCCGGTGCTCTTCCGCCAGTTCCGGGTGGGTCGTGACGGTGAGCTGTTCGAGATGCTGAAGCTGCGCACCATGTACATCGACGCCGAGGCCCGGGCGGCCGAGGTGGCCGAGCTGAACCGGGCCTCGGGTCTGTTGTTCAAGGCCCCCGACGATCCCCGCATCACACCGGTGGGGCGGATCCTGCGCCGCCTCTCGATCGACGAGATCCCCCAGCTCCTCAACGTGTTGAAGGGCGACATGAGCCTCGTGGGCCCGCGCCCCGCCCTGCCCAGCGAGGCCATCCACTGGACCGACACCCTGCGCAACCGGGTCCGGGTCAAGCCCGGCATCACCGGCATGTGGCAGATCGGACGGGGGGACGGGGCCGACCACGACGCCACCTACGAGCGCCTCGACCTGTACTACGTCGACAACTGGTCGGTCGTCACCGACCTCGCCATCCTCGCCCGGACCATCCCCGTGGTGCTGTCCGCCCGCAACACCTGACGGGGACAGTCCCGGTGCCGCTTCCGGTGGGCAGCGGCGTGCTCTCGACCCTCGGCCTCCTCAGCCCTTGGCCGAGCGGAAGCCGGCATCGAGGTCGGCGATGATGTCGTCGATGGTCTCGATGCCCACGGACAGGCGGATGAGGCCGGGTTCCACACCCGCCGCCTTCTGCTCCTCGGCGGTGAGCTGGCTGTGGGTGGTCGACGCCGGGTGGATCACGAGGCTGCGGACGTCGCCGATGTTGGCCACGTGGCTGTGCAGCTCGAGGCCCTCGACGAAGCGCCGGCCCGC
>RFFY01000223.1 GCA_003697065.1 Actinomyces sp.
CGAGCGCCGGATCGTCGAGGGCCTCCGCGGCGGCACCGACCTGCCACTGGCCGATCTGTATGACGAGGGACGAGAGGGACACGGAGCGCTCGTAGGAACCGGCGAGTTCCGCCCACGCCTGTCCCACGCAGCTGTCGGGTGGGGGAATACGGCTCCCTGTCGGGGACCCGTCGGCGGCGGGAATGGCGACCCAGGCCTCGGGATCCCCGCCGAGCGCCAACTCGTAGTCCGGATCGATCCCGACCGTCGGCGCCGTGGGTTCGTCCATCCCCGTGGTGGCGTCTTCGGAGGCGTCCTCGGGCTGGCCCGGCGGTGGGTACTCGAAGCCCCGTGCCGCCATACAGCGGGCGGTCAGGATCTGCTCGGCCCGGGTCGCCGCCTCGCCCCCGGTCGTGTCGGCGGTATCGCCGAAACGCAGAGCCGACAGGGGCAGGTCGGCGGCCGTCAGTTCCGTCGCCCCACTCGACGGCGCCGCGTCACCGGCGACGGGTCCGGACTCGTCGGCGGTACTGGTCGGCGGGTCCGGGACGGCCCCCGGGGTGCCGCTCGAGACCGGCTCGACCGCCGGGGCACACGAGGCAGCCGCCATGACCAGGCCGAGCACCGCCAACGCTGCCGACCGGATCCACCGATTCGATGACACCGTGGGCACCGCCTCTTCCTCCTCGTGCCGGACCGCCGCGCCGCACCTGGAGAGGCTAGCGACGCCCCCCCCCCGCCTCGCCAACGAACGGTCACTCGGGCCACACCGCCTCGGGGTCATGCCCGGCGCCGCCGCGTCACGCCAGGGGTCGGCAGCGCCGCTCGGCCACCCGCACCAGCCAGGCCAGGCGGGTGTGCACGACCTCCCGCAGGCGCCGACGCCGGGCGGGGCGGGGCAGGCCGATGGCGTCACCCCAGAGGGCCCGTCCCACGGCGAAACCCGAACATCCGGCCCGGCCCGCCACCGACAGCTCCTCGGCGAAGGTGGCGATGTCACCCCCGCCCGACAGGAGCACCCACGGCACCCGGCTCGCGGCGTCGAGTTCGCGGCACGCCTCGAACCACTCCTCGCGATCGGTCACCACCGCCGGGTCGACCGGGAAGGGCAGCTTGGCCAGGTCGGCGCCCAGCGCCGTGAGCGCCTCGGCGCTCGTGACGGTCACCCGGCGCCGGTCGGCCGCCGTGACCCCCGGCGCCAGCGGCTCGACGACCAGGGGGACG
Organism: Actinomyces sp.; assembly: GCA_003697065.1. Classification (GTDB taxonomy): domain Bacteria; phylum Actinomycetota; class Acidimicrobiia; order Acidimicrobiales; family Aldehydirespiratoraceae; genus J010. The sequence continues at coordinate 1,204 of RFFY01000223.1, forward strand.
TTCTCGGCCCGGCACTGGGCGACCACCGACGACACGGTCGCCGCCTGCTGTGCCGTGGGTTCGCCGCTGCCCGGATCGACCAGGACCAGGAGCTTCACCGCCGTCGCCCCCTCGGCCCGTGCCCGTGCCACGTCCCAGCCCTCGAGCAGGGTGGTCCCCTCCCCCGGGTCGGTGAAGTAGCCCTGGGCCTCGAGGGCCAGCACGATCGGGGCGCGGCGGGGCAGGGCCCCCGTCTCGCGGACGGCGGGGAGGCCGATCTCGGGGTCGAGCATGAAGCCCGAGGCCAGATCGGACAGGGCCAGACACACGTCGACCTTGGCCCGGGCCAGGCGCTCGTCGGGGACCCCGTCGGGGTCGTCGGGATCGAGCCAGCGCCGCAGTGAGTCCCGGTGGTCGACGGCCACGATGGCGAAGCGGCCCGTGGGACCCGTGAGGCGACGCAGACGCCGACGGCGGTGGGCAGCGCTCACGCCGTCACCTCCTCGAGCCAGCGCCGGCGGCGTTCGACCCACACGGCGGCCATCCGGGTCCCGAAGAGCTGGAAGGCGTGGGGCGCGTCGGGATACACCTCGTAGGTGTGGTCGACGCCGTCGGCCACGAGACGGGCGGCGAGGAAGGCCGTGTCGCAGTAGAGATGATCGCCGGTGCCCACGCTCAGGCGGACCGCGGGCCGAAAGCCCCGCCAGTCGGCCCACAGGGGCGACACGTCGGGCCGGCGCCGCTCCTCGACGGTCCAGCCCGGGGTGAAGGCCTCGACGAACCAGTGCATGGTCTCGCCCGTCAGCACGTCGGGACGTCGGGGATCGTCGGTCCACGAGGGGGTGCCGGTCAGGTCGTGCACCCCGTAGACGAGGTCGACACCCACGAGGCGGGTCGGGTCCGCGTCGCCGCTGGCGAACAGGCGCAGGGCGGTGACGGCGGCGAGGTGGGCCCCCGCCGACTCGCCGGCGAGCACGAGCCGGTCGGAACCGAAGAGCTCGGGCCCGTGCTCGAGCACCCAACGGGCGACCGCCTCGCAGTCGTCGGGTCCCGCCGGCCACGGGTGCTCGGGAGCGAGCCGGTAGTCGACGCTGACCACGGCGTGTCCGGCCTCGGCGTCGGCGGCGTTGGCCCGGTCGTTCATGACGGGGTCGCCCACGACCCATCCCCCGCCGTGGAGATGGACGATCACCGACCGGGCCGGACCGTCGGGGCGGTGGATCCGCACCCCGATGTCGCCGGCGGGACCCGGCACCGTCGCCACCTCGGCGGTGGGAACGGGCTCGAAGGGCGCCAGGCGCTGTATGCCCTCGCGCATCACCGCCGCCCGCTCGAGGGGATCGGCGGGGTACTCCTCGTCGAGGGTCGGGAACAGGGCCAGGAACTCGCGCATCTCGGCCCGGGCGGCCTCGAGCTCGGCGTCCCACGGAGGTGTCGTCATGGTGTCTCCGCTTCTCGTGTCGTCGCAGGTGGGTGGCGGCCGCTCACCCGGCGGCGGTGACGACCGGCAACTCCCACGACCCGGCGTCCCAGTCGTCGACGATCCAGGTGTGGTCGGCGTGGAAGCACGGCGGGGTCGCCCTCTCGGCGTCGATCAGCTCGCCGGCCAGGTAGTTGAGGAACCACACGTGGGACCCGGGAGCCGCGGCCGACGAGTGGTAGCCCCGGGTCACGAGCACGAGGTCGCCGTCGGCGGCGGCGAAGACCTCGTCGAAGGACTCCTCGTCGCGCCAGTTGCGGTGCAGGGCGAAGCCCGAGGGCGGATCGCAGCGGAACAGGTAGGTCTCCTCGAGATAGGGGGAGCCGTCGCGTCCGTCGTGGCAGTGGGGCGGCCACCCCGACCACGAGCCCCGCGGGACGTACACCTCGTAGCAGATGAGGCGTTCGGCGGGGAGGGGCGGCGCCAGCACGTGGACGACCTGGCGACGCGCGCCACCGCCGCCGCGGATCTCGTTGCGCATCTCGCCCGGCTCGACGACCCGCACGGGGTGGCGGCCCTCGGCCGGGGCCGAACCCAGGGAGAACTCGGCCGCCGTGTCGGCGGTGACGGTCAGCTCGGTTCGCGGGGGCACGTACACGAGGGTCGGCATGGCAGTGAACACCGAGGCCCGCTCGAGGCGCACCTCGAGCCCGCCGGCACGGACCGTCATCGCCCCCGACAGGGGGATGAGGGCCGCCTCGCGGTCGCCGGCGAGCCACCGGTGGGTGCCGCCGGGTTCGAGGGCCACGATCCTCTGGGCCAGGTGGGTCCACCCCGCCGACTCGGGGGTGACCTCGAGGCGGACGGGGCCGGCGGCCGGCGTCAGGTGATGGGGTGTGGTCATCCGATCTCCTCACACCGCACCGGACGACCCTCGGCGACGCTGCGCAGGGCGGCCAGACCCATCACCAGGGGGGCCCGGCCGTCGCGACCGTCGACCGGCGAGGGGACACCGTCGCGCACCATGGCCACGAAGGCCTCCCACTCGGCGACGTAGCTGGGGATGTAGCGCTCGATGAAGAACCAGGGCAGGGTGGCCTGGCGGGCCCCGTCGGCGTCACGCACCGTCGTGGTGTGCACCAGGGGATTGTCCGAGGCCGCCATACCCCCGGAGCCGAAGACCTCGACCCGCTGGTCGTAGCCGTAGACCGCACGGCGGCTGTTGTCGATGGTGGTGATGGTGCCGTCGGCGTGGGTCAGCACCACCACGACGGTGTCGAGGTCACCCGCCTCGCCGATGGCGGGATCGACACGCACCGCCCCGGTGGCGTGCACCTCGACCACGTCGGAGCCGGTCACGAAGCGGGCCATGTCGAAGTCGTGGATCGTCATGTCCCGGAAGATCCCTCCCGACACCCGAATGTACTCCAGCGGGGGCGGGGCGGGATCGCGACTGGTGATCCGCACCAGGTGGACCTCCCCCACCGAGCCGTCCTCCACCGCCCGACGCACCGCCGCATGGGACGGGTCGAAGCGCCGGTTGAAGCCCACGAGCAGGGGGACACCGGCGGCCTCGACGGCGGCGAGGGCCCGGTCGACCTCGGCCAGGTCGAGCGAGAGGGGCTTCTCGCAGAAGATGGGCTTGCCGGCCGCCGCCGCCTCGACCAGGGCGTCGACGTGGGTGTCGGTCGAGGTGCAGATGGCGACGGCGTCCGCCTCGGGGTCGGCGTGGGCCTCGGCGGCGCTGGCGTAGCGCCGGCACCCGAACTCGGCGGCCACCTCGTCGGCGGCGGCGTCGACGAGGTCGAACACCCCGGCCAGGGCGGCCCCCGGCACCCGCCGGGAGATCAGCTCGGCGTGGAGGCGGCCGATGCGGCCGGCACCGAGAAGGGCGATGCGGACGGGTGTGGTCATGGCGCTCCCGGGAGGTCGGGCGGTCGGGGCGGAACGGGCGCGTCGCCCGCACCGAGCACCGACTGGTCGTAGTCGATGCAGGCACCGGTCATCATGCCCGACTCGTCGGTGGCGACGTGGGCGATGGTCCGGGCGATCTCGACGGGTTCGATGAGACGACCGAAGGGCCGAGAGGCCGCCGCCTCCTCCAGCCAGCCGTCACCGGCACCGTGGAAGCGGCGCTGGACGACGTCCTCGGCGGGAGTGTTCATCCAACCCGGGCACACCAGGTTCACCCGGATGCCCCACCACATGAGCTGGTAGGCGAGATTGCGGGTGAGGGCCACCAGAGCCGACTTCGACGCCGCGTAGGGCAGGAGCTCGGGGGCACCGCCGTGACCGGCCACCGAGCCGATCATGACGATCGACCCCCGCACCCCGTCGCGGCGCATCAGGGCCGCCGCCCCCTGGGCCACCAGGGCCGGACCCCGCACGTTGACCAGCAGCATCTTCTCCCACAGTTCCGCCGAGGCGTCCCACGCCGTGCCCCGGTCGGTGAAGGCCGCACAGTTCACGACGGCGTGGGGCGCCCCGAAGGCGGCGTCAACGGCGGCGACGGCCGCCTCGCAGCCCTCCGCGGTCCCGACGTCGGCGGCCACGAACTCGGCCCGGCACCCCTCGCCGGTGAGCGCCTCGGCGGCCCGTCGACCCTTGTCGGGGTCGCGACCGACCAGCACCAGCCCGCGGGCGCCGCGGGCCTTCAGGGCCTCGGCCACGGCGAAGCCGAGACCCTGGCTGCCCCCGGTCACCAGGGCCACCCCGTCGACGAAGCTGGCGGGGGCGGGGACCTCGGCCGGGGGGCGCATCACCACCCCGCCCTCTGGGCCGCCTTGCCCTCCTCCAGGGCCCGTCGGGCCTCGAGCACCTCGGGACGGTCGCTCACCTCGGGCACCCCGACCTCCCAGAAGCAGCCGCCCTCGGTCCACTCGTCGGGCGAGGTCTCGATGACGATGACGGTGGTGCGCTCGTTGGCGCGGGCCCGGGCCAGGGCGGCCTCGAGTTCGGCCACGCCCACCACCCGTTCGGTGATCGCACCCATGGCGGCGGCGTGGGCGGCGAAGTCGACACGGGGGATCCGACCGTCGATCTGCACCGCCCGGCAGTCGACGAGCTGGTTGTTGAACGGCACCCCGCCCTGGTTCACCTGGAGGCGGTTGATGACGGCGAAGCCCCCGTTGTCACACACGACGACGATGAGCTTGTGGCCCGTCAGCACCGACGAGTACAGGTCGCTGTTGAGCATCATGTACGAGCCGTCACCGACGGCCACGATGACCTCCCCGCCCTCGCGGGCCATGCGGGCCCCCCATCCCCCGGAGATCTCGTAGCCCATGCACGAGTAGCCGTACTCGCAGTCGAAGTTGCCGATCTCGCGGGCCCGCCACCCGTTGTTCACCTCGCCGGGCAGGCCGCCGGCGGCGGCCACGAGGTAGTCGCCGGGCTGCTGGTTGCGGTCGAGTACCCCCACGACCTGGGCGTAGGACGGCACGGGATCGTCGTCGGGGGCGGCGATGGCGTCGATGTAGGCGTGGTACCCGGCCCGCTCCTCGCCGGCCCGGGACCGCCACGCCGGCGGGGACTGGTAGTCGCCCACGGCGGCGTCGAGTTCGACCAGGGACTCGCGGGCGTCGCCGATCACCGCCAACGCCCGGTGCTTGGTGGCGTCGAAACGGGCGACGTTGAGCGACACCAGGCGCATGTCCTCGTTGGCGAACACCGTCCACGACCCCGTGGTGAAGTCCTGGAGGCGGCAGCCCACCGACAGCACCACGTCGGCCTCGGCGGCCAGGGCGTTGGCCGCCGCACAACCCGTCACCCCGATCGGACCGACGTTGAGGGGGTGATCGGCGCGCAGGCACGCCTTGCCGGCGACCGTCTCGACGACGGGGATGCCGTGGCGCTCGGCGAAGGCCGCCAGCTCGGCTTCGGCCAGGGACCAGTGGACGCCACCGCCGGCGATGATCAGCGGTTTGCGGGCGGCGGCGAGGACCTCGGCCGCCTCGGCGACGCGGGCGGCGTCGGGCCGGGGCCGGGCGATCTCGTGCACGACGGGTTCGAAGAAGCGCACCGGGAAGTCCCACGCCTCGGCCTGCACGTCCTGGGGCAGACCGAGGAAGGCAGGACCGCAGTCGGCGGGATCGAGCATGGTCGCCACGGCGTGGGGCAGGGACGACACGAGCTGTTCGGGGGTGGTGATCCGGTCCCAGTAGCGGGTGACGGCGCGGAAGGCGTCGTTCACGGTGATCGACGGCGCCTCGAAGTGCTCGACCTGCTGGAGCACCGGGTCGGGGATCCGCGACTCGAAGGTGTCGCCCGACAGGATCAGCACCGGGAGGCGGTTGGCGTGGGCCACACCGGCGGCGGTGACCATGTTGGTGGCGCCGGGCCCCACCGAGGAGGTGGCGACCATGATCTGGCGCCGACGACGGGCCTTGGCGAAGGCGGCGGCGGCCAGGGCCATGCCCTGCTCGTTCTGGCCCCGCCAGGTGGGTAGCTCGTCACGCACCCCCTCGAGTGCGTGGCCCAGGCTGGTGACGTTGCCGTGCCCGAAGATGGCGAACACGCCGGCGAAGAGGGGGGCCTCGGTGCCGTCGGCCAACACGGTGCGTTGGGCCAGCAGGTAGCGGACGATGGCCTGGGCGGTCGTGAGGCGGATGGTTTCCATGGTCACTCCTCTCGCAGGGAGACGACGTCCTCCCAGTGCCCCGACTCCCAGCTGCGGATCAGGGCGGCCTGGACACTCACGTAGTCGACGGCTTCGGCGAAGCCGGGCACGTGGGGGCGACCGGCGGTGACCGCCGAGAGGAACTCGTGGTCCTCGATCGTCACGAGATCCTCGAAGCCGATGCCGTTGGCGTCTCCGGGCACGAAGTGTCCGTGGTAGGGGTAGCGGTCGCCGCCGTACACGGTGGTGTACCCCCGGGCCCGGTCGTCGGCCAGGTAGAGCTGGAGTTCGTTGAGCTTCTCGAGGTTCCAGCTGGCGGCCCCGCGGGTGCCGTGGATGTCGAAGGCCATCTGGCTCTCGGGGCCGATGATGGCCCGGCTGGCCTCGAAGGTGCCGCGACTGCCGTTGGCGAACTCGACGAGGCAGGCCACGTAGTCCTCGTTGGTGACCGCCCCGGTGGGATCGCCGGGTGCGCCCCGGTCGTAGTGGGTCCCGCCGGGCTTGGGCAGGGGGCGCTCGGGGATGAAGGTGGCCGCCGTACCCATGACCCGGGTGATGGGACCGTTGAGCATCATGGCCAGGTCCATCGAGTGCGACAGGATGTCGGTGGAGACCCCGTAGCCGGCCTGGTCGAGGAGGAAGCGCCACGACAGCAGACCCAGGGGGTCGGCGCCGTACATGGAGAAGAAGCGGCCCCGGTAGTTGGTGATGGTCCCCAGGTCGCCGGCGTCGACGAGCTGCTTCACGTACTGCACGAGGGGGGCGAAGCGGTAGTTGTACCCGACCCCGGTCACCACCCCCGCCGCCCGGGCGGCCTTCTCGGCCCGCACCGTCTGTTCGGGTGTCCCCCCGACGGGCTTCTCGCAGAACACGTGGCGGCCGGCGCCGGCGGCGGCCACCGAGATCTCCTCGTGGAGCATGTTGGGGGCGCACACGAACACCACGTCGACGTCGGGGTGTTCGACCGCCGCTCGCCAGTCGTCGGTGGCCTCACGGAAGCCGAACGAGTCGACCGCCTCGACGCGCCTCTCCTCGAGGGAGTCGGCGCACACGACGAGGTCGGGGTCGTAGTCCCGGTCACCGAAGATCATGGGGATCCGGGCACAGGAACGGGTATGGGCGCGGCCCATCCAGCCGAAGCCGATGACGGCCACACCGAGGCGTGTGCGGGTCACGGGTCCTCCGTGGGGGAAGGGGTCTCGGATGCGCCCCGCCCGCTGGCCGACAGGTCCGGTGGTGTCGGGCGGGGGCGGGCCCGGTCCACGACGGCGGGGTCGAGGAGGTGCTCGGGCACACCGCCGTCGAGCCACACCAGGGCCTGCTCGACGGCGTGGGCGACGAGACGGCGGCGACCCACCGTCGTGGACGAGGCGACGTGGGGGGTGACGATGACGTCGTCGCGCCCGAGCAGGGGATGTCCGGCCGGGAGGGGCTCGGGCTCGGTCACGTCGAGCCCGGCGCCGGCGACGTGACCCGTCTCGAGGGCGGCGAGAAGGGCGTCGTGGTCGACGAGACCGCCCCGGGCGCAGTTGACGAGGATCACCCCCGGCTTCATGGCGGCCAGGGTGTCGGCGTCGACGAGATGGCGGGTGGCGGGTGTGAGGGGGGCGTGCAGGGACACGACGTCGGCCCGTCGCCACAGCTCGTCGGGGGTCACCAGCTCGCCGACGGGAACGTGGTCGAGAGCGGGGTCGGTGACGAGCACCCGCATGCCCAAAGCGGCGGCGTAGGCGGCGACGCGCGAGCCGATCCGACCCGCGCCCACCAGACCGAGGGTGAGCCCGTCGAGTTCGAGGGCGCGGTGATCGGAAGCGGGGCCGGTGGCGCCGGTGCGGGCCCGCGCCGCCGAGGCGGGAAGCTGCTTGGCCACCGCCAGCAGGAGGGCGAGGGCGTGCTCGGCGGTGGAGACGGTCGGGGCGTCGGGGGCGTTGACGGCGGCCACGCCGTGGCGGGTGGCGGCGGCCACGTCGACGTTGTCGTAGCCGATCCCCGAGCGGGCGATCACACACAGACGGGGCAGGGCGGCGAAGCGGGCGTCGTCCCAGGGGGTCCGGGCCCCGACGACGAGGGCGACGGCGTCGACGGGGTCGTCGACCACCCTCACCGCCCCGGGGAGCTCGTAGCCCGCCGGCAGGGGCGCTTCGAACCAGAAGGCGTGGCGGCTCACGGGCCGGCCCCGTCGCCGTGGACCATCTCGGCGGCCGCCCGCACGGCGCCGACCACGTCGTCGTCGGGCGGGTACAGCAGGGCCCGGCCCACCACCAGGCCCCGTACCTGGGGCAGGGCGAGGGCCTCGCGCCAGGCCCGACGCTCCGCCTCGGCGTCGGGGCCGGGGGCGCCGCCCAGCACCAGCACCGGGCACGAGCTCGCCCCCGCCACCCGGGCCAGGTCGGGCCCGGCGGGGAGCTTCATCCAGGTGTGGGCCGAGTTGCCGCCCAGGCCCGCCGCCACCCCCACGGCCCGTACGGCGGCGCCGGTGTCGGTGTCGAGCCGGGCCCGGCCCCAGGCGTCGCGGCGGTACGGGAGGGGCTCGACCATGGCAGGAAGGCCGTGGCGGGCCAGGCCCCGCACCGCCTCGGCGCAGGCGACGAGGGTGTGGCGGCATCCGGGGTCGCCGGGGTCGATGCGCAACAGCACCTTGCCCCCGTCGAGGCCGCGCTCGACGATGTCGTCGACGTCGTAGGCGGTGAGGGGGTCGTCGAGCTCCCAGGCCGACCCGGCGAGCCCGCCCCGGTTCATGGTCCCGAAGACGACCTTCGACTCCAGGGCGCCCAGGGTGACGAGGTCGTCGGCGATGTCGGCGCTGGCGAGCAGCCCGTCCACACCGGGGACGGCGAGGGCGGCGAGGAGGCGGCCCAGCAGGTCGCGC
>RFFY01000224.1 GCA_003697065.1 Actinomyces sp.
CCTCCCCCTCGTCGACGGTGCCGCCGCCCCCGACCCCGACACCCCCCTGGCCCGGCGCCTGTGGCCCCGCCTCACCGCCGCCGATCCCGTCCACTGGCCCCTGCTCGACCGGGCCCTGGTGGTCCTGGCCGACCACGGCATGGCCACCTCCACCCTGGCCGCCCGCCTCGCCGCCTCGACCCGCGCCGCCCCGCCCCACGTCGTCCTCGCCGCCCTCGGCACCCTGGCCGGTCCCCTCCACGGGGGCGCCAGCCGCGCCGTGCACCGCCTCTTCGAGCGTGCCCATCGGGACGAGCCCACCCGGGCCCTGGCCCAGGCCGTCCGCGAGCGGGGCCGGATCCCCGGTGTCGGGCACCCCGTCCACCGTCGTCGCGATCCCCGCCACGAGCTGCTGCTGACACGCCTGCGGGAGGGCCCTCCCGACCCCGACCGGCTCGCCACCGTCGAGGCCGTCGTCGCCACGATCGAGGCGCGCGCCGACGAGGCCCCCAACGTCGACCTGGCTCTCGGGGCCGTCACCTTCGTGGCCGGGATGGATCCCGCCGCCGGCGAGGTCGTCTTCGCCCTGGCCCGGATCGCCGGCTGGATGGCCCACGCCCTCGAGGAGTACCGGGAGCGGCCCCTGCGTTTCCGGGCCACCGGTCGCTACGTGGAACGCCCTCTCGACCCGGCGGCCGGGGTACTGCCATGACCCCGATCGCCGGTCTCCTGCTCGACATCGACGGGGTGCTCGTCGTGTCCTGGCGGCCCCTGCCCGGTGCCGTCGAGGCCCTGGCCGAGCTGCGCCGGCGTCGTGTCCCCCTCCGCTTCGCCACCAACACCACCACCCGCACCCGTCGCCAGGTGGCCCGGACCCTGGCGGAGGCCGACTTCGAGGTCGACGAGGACGAGATCCTCACCGCGCCGGTGGCGACCGCCGCCTACCTCCGCCGCCACCATCCCGGCGCCCGCTGCTTCGTGCTCGCCAGCGGCGACCTGAGCGAGGACCTCACCGGCATCGAGATCGTCGAGGAGGGGCCCGCCGACGTGGTCGTCCTCGGCGGCGCCGGGATGAACTTCACCCACGCCCAGCTCAACCGGGCCTTCCGCCTCCTCCTCGACGGCGCCGCCTTCGTCGCCATGCACCGCAACCTCTACTGGCGCACGGCCGAGGGCATGGAACTCGACACCGGGGCCTACGTGCGGGCCCTGGAGGAAGCAACGGGGGTCGAGGCCGTCGTCGTGGGCAAGCCCGCACCCGATTTCTTCGCCGCCGGTGTCGCCGCCCTGGGCCTCGACCCCGCGTCGGTGGCGATGGTGGGTGACGACATCGTCAACGACGTGCTCGGGGCCCAGGCCGCGGGTCTGCAGGGCGTGCTGGTCCGCACCGGCAAGTTCCGGCCCGAAGCCCTCGAGCGCGCCGGCGGACA
>RFFY01000225.1 GCA_003697065.1 Actinomyces sp.
GACGTGACCTCCATGGTCCCCGAACCCGTCGCCCGCCGCCTGCGTGAGGTGTACCCGTGAGCCAGCACACCGGTGGCGTGCCCCCACCGGACCCCCGGGCCCCCGAGGCGGGCGACGTCCGACCCTCCCCGCCCGCGGCACGCACCGAGGACCTCCTGGCGGCGGCGATCGCCCACGTCGAGGCCGCCCGTCCCATGCCCCTGTCGACCTCGGCCATGGTCAACCGCGACGAGCTCCTCGAACTCCTGCGGGGCGCGCTGGACACCCTGCCCGACGAGTTGAGGGCCGCCCGCTGGGTGATCAAGGAACGTGAGGACTATCTGGCCCGGGCACGCCGCGAGGGCGAGGCCATCATCGCCACCGCCCGCGCCCGGGCCCAGCAGTTCGTGCAACGGACCGAGATCGTCCGGGCGGCCGAGCACCGGGCACGGGTGATCGTCGACGAGGCCGAGGAACGCGCCCGGCGTCTCCGCCTCGAGACCGAGGACTGGTGCGACCAGCGCCTGGCGGCGCTCGAGGTCGCCCTGCACCGCACCCTGCGTTCCCTCGCCGCCGGACGCGAACGCCTCCAGGGCCGCACCCCCGAGCCCGCTGAGGACACCGCCGGCGCCGAGGCCCAGCCCGAACCCCCCGAGGGGTTCTTCGACCAGGACGAGACCGGACCGTGACCCCTGGCGACGGTCCGCTCAGCGCCGGCTCTTCGGGCCGGCGCCCCCGCCGGGTGCGAGTCGAGGTCGCCTCCCTGCGCCGGCGCACCGGTGAGCGGCGAGCTCTCGTCGGCCCGGTGGAACTCGACGAGATGGTCGTCACCGCCGCCCACGTGCCCGGCGACCGGGTCGACGTCGAGCTCGAGCTGGTGTCGGTTCCCGAAGGCGTCGTGGTCGAAGGGACCCTGGTGGTGGACTGGTCGGGCGAGTGCCGGCGTTGTCTGGGCGAGGTCCGGGGACGCTCCGAGGTGGCGGTCCGCGAGATCTTCGAGGTCGACCCCACCGAGGGCGAGACCTGGCCCCTCGGCGACGAGTTCGTCGACCTGGCGCCGATGCTGCACGACCTGGCCCTCGGGGCGCTGCCCCTGGCGCCCCTCTGCAGCGAGACGTGCGCCGGTCCCGACCCCGAGCGCTTCCCGGCCCGTCCCGCTCCCGACGGGGAGGCCATCGACACCGACGCCGACGCGCCCCGCGACCCCCGCTGGGCCGCCCTCGACGGCCTCGTGTTCGCCGACGACCCCGGGTCCGCCGCCCGCGACGAGGGTGCCACCGACCCGGGGGGTCGCTAGCCTCTGGTACTCGTGTCGGGTCGGCAGCCGCCGGCCCGTGGCCCGATCACCGAGGAAGGCGACGATGGCCGTCCCGAAGAAGAAGACGTCGAAGGCCAAGAGCCGCAGCCGCCGGGCGTCGGCGTGGCGCGTGGGCGCCCCGGCCCGGGGTACCTGCCCCCGCTGCGGTGCCGTGAAGCGCCCCCACCGGGCGTGCGGCAACTGCGGCTGGTACCACGGCCGGCAGGCCATCGACGTCGACTGACGTGCTTCCCATCGCCGTCGACGCCATGGGCGGCGACAACGCCCCCGGCGAGATCGTCGCCGGGGCGCGTCGGGCCGCCGAGGAACTCGGCGTCCCCGTCGTCCTCGTGGGCCGCCCCGACGAGATCGGCGACACGGGCGGACTCGAGATCATCGAGGCGTCCGAGGTCATCGCCATGGACGCCGAGCCCGGCTCGAGTGTCCGTCGCCTGAAGGACTCCTCTCTGGTGCGGGCCGCCGAGGCCGTCCGCGACGGCCGGGCCTCGGCCATGGTCTCCGCCGGCAACACCGGGGCCACCATGGCCAGCGCCCTGTTGCGCATGGGCCGCATCCGTGGCATCCAGCGACCCGCCATCGCCACCCCCATTCCCACCCCCGGCTCCACGCCCACCATCCTTCTCGACGCCGGGGCGAACGCCGAGGTCCAGCCCGAGTGGATGGTCCAGTTCGCCCGTATGGGCGCCGTGTACGCCCGTGACCGCTTCGCCATCGAGACCCCGCGGGTGGGCCTGCTGTCGATCGGGGAGGAGGCCGGCAAGGGCAATCCCCTGGTGAAGGCGGCCCACGAGCTGCTCGCCGACGGCGCCTGGGCCGCCGACATCGGCGCCACCTGGATCGGCAACGTCGAGGGCCGCGACATCATGACGCCCGACGTCGACGTCGTCGTCACCGACGGCTTCACCGGCAACGTCACCCTCAAGACCCTCGAAGGGGCGATGCAGGCGCTCATCGGCCGTCTCCTCGTGGCCATCGACACCGACGACACGACCCGGGCCGCCGGTGCCGCCCTCGCCCCCGCCCTCGACGCCATGGTCGCCGAGTTGCATCCCGACACCGTCGGTGGCGCCCTCCTGTTGGGGGTGAACGGGGTGTGCGTCATCAGCCACGGCTCGTCGGGGGCCACCGCCATGGTCAACGCCATCGGCGTGGCCGCCGAGATGGTCCGCGCCGACATGGTGGGCCATCTGGCCGCCACCGTCGCCTGAGACCGGCTCCCGTCGCTCCCGTCTTCGTGCGGCGGCGGGTCACCGGCTAAGATCCGCCGCGCTCTCCCCCCGAAAGCGGTGGCCGGCCCCGTCCGGCCCGCATCGCCGTCCGATCGAGAGGTGTGGTCGCAGTGCCCGCAGAGACGCACGTGGAACAGGGTCCCCTGGGGCGTGACGAGGTGCTCACCCTCGTGCGCGAGAGGCTGGCCGACATCCTCGAGATCGATCCCGACGACATCAACGAGGGTGACGCCTTCGCCGACGACCTCGACGCCGACTCCCTCGCCCTCATCGAGCTGGTCGAGGCGCTCGAGGAGGAGCTCGGCGAGCGGTCCGTGGGCTTCCGCATCGACGACGAGGACCTCGAGGACCTGCGCACCGTCCGCGACGCCGTCGACTACGTCGTCGCCAAGCTCGGGTGAACCCCTGGGCCCGGTGACGACGACCGACTCCCTCGAGGAGGAGCTGGGGCACCGCTTCGCCGACCCCGGCCTCCTGGAGCTCGCGCTCACCCACCGCTCCTGGAGCGCCGAGCATCCCGGCGAGGAGTCGAACGAACGCCTCGAGTTCCTCGGCGACGCCGTGCTCGGCCTCGTGGTCGCCCGCCACCTCTACGTGACCCACCCCGAACTCGCCGAGGGCGAGATGGCCAAGATCCGGGCGGCCGTCGTGTCGGCCGAGGCCCTGGCCGAGGTGGCCTCGGGGCTGGGCCTCGGCACCCACCTGCGTCTCGGGCGCGGTGAGCAGCGCTCGGGCGGCGCCGCCAAGACCTCGATCCTGGCCGATGCCATGGAGGCCGTCATCGCCGCCGTCTACCTGGACGCCGGACTCGAAGCGGCGGCCCGGGTCGTCCTCGCCCGCCTCGGCGACCGCATCGAGGCCGGCTCCGTCACCCCCGGCAGCGAGGACTACAAGACCCGCCTCCAGGAGCTGGCGGCCGCCGAAGGACTGCCCGCCCCCCGCTACGAGACCGCCGACAGCGGACCCGACCACCGCAAGACCTTCCGGGCAACGGTCCGCGTGGGCCGGGTTCTCACCGGCTCGGGCGAGGGTGGCTCCAAGAAGGAGGCCGAACAGGCGGCCGCCCGCCAGGCCTGGGAGAGTCACGCCAGCGGGGAGACCCACCACTGACCGGACGCCGCCAGCATGGCGCCGCGTCCACGACGGAGGACACGATGTTCGAACTGCCCGAGGTCGAGACCCTGCGACGTGACCTCGAACGCGAGATCGTCGGCAAGAAGATCAAGACGGTCGAGGCCGAGAGCATGAAGCTCCTGCGCCGCTACAACAACCGCAAGGCCTTCACCAGCCAGCTCGAGGGGTCGAAGATCACCTCCGTCGGCCGGGCCGGCCTCCTCATCACCATCGGCATCGACGACGACACCCTCCTCGTGGTCGACCTCGGTGACACGGTCTCGTTGAGGCGGGCGGCCAACCGCGATCCGGTCGAGCCCGGCACCGAGGTCGTGATCGCCTTCACCCAGCACGGCCAGCTCCGCATCATCGACCCCGAGGGCACCGGCGAGCTCTTCGTGGTCGACCGTGACGCTCTCGTCGACGAGGTACCCAGCATCGACGAGCTGGGCTTCGACCCCATCGAGGAGCCCATCCCGGGGCGGGTCTTCGCCGCCCAGCTCTACGCCCGGGGCGAGAAGCTCAAGACCCTGCTGACCGACCCCACCTTCGTCGTGGGCATCGGCGACATCTACGCCGACGAGATCCTCTTCCACGCCGGTCTGCGCCACGACCGGCGCAGCGACACCCTGTCGGTGCAGGAGGTCCGGCGTCTCCACCGGGCCCTCGTCGGCACCATCCACGACGCCGTGAAGTACCGGGGCACCTCGGTGCCCGAGCGCCCCTTCGTCGACATCTTCGGCAAGGAGGGCTCCTACGGCGACCACCTCGAGGTGTGGGGTCGCGCCGGTGAACTGAGCTCGCGGTCGCGGGCCCCGATCCGCCGGGTGAAGTTCGGGGGATCGTGGACCTACTACTGCGACACCCAGGTGTGACAGGCACCGCCGGTGGTCCCCGCCGTCGGACGCGGGCGGCGGACGCCGCCGGCGGTCGGCGCCGGGCCGCGTTACACGCGTGTGATTTGGCGCGCTAGGGTCGGATGACCGGCGGGTTCCGGCCGCGCCGGCGAGCCACCCGACCGCCCCGATCCCTCCGGATCCGACCCCTCGAGGCGACCCCACCCCGTGTACCTGAAGAACCTCACCCTCAAGGGTTTCAAGTCCTTCGCGGACACCACCTCGATCGACCTCGAACCGGGGGTCACCGTCGTGGTCGGCCCCAACGGCAGCGGCAAGTCGAACGTGGTCGACGCCATCGCCTGGGTCCTCGGTGCCCAGGCACCCAGCGCCGTGCGCTCCCAGAAGATGGACGACGTCATCTTCGCCGGCACGAGCAGCCGCCCGCCCCTGGGCCGCGCCGAGGTGTCGCTCACCATCGACAACGCCTCGGGCACCCTCCCCGTCGAGTTCACCGAGGTCACCATCACCCGGACCCTGTTCCGCACCGGCGAATCCGAGTACGCCATCAACGGGGTGCCCTGCCGCCTCCTCGACATCACCGAGCTGCTCTCCGACGGGGGCGTGGGCCGCCAACAGCACGTCATCGTCTCCCAGGGCCAGATCGACGCCGTCCTCAACGCCCGGCCCGAGGAACGCCGCGCCATCATCGAGGAAGCGGCCGGGATCCTGAAGTTCCGCAAGCGCAAGGAGCGCGCCGAGCGGCGCCTGGCGGCCACCGACACCGACCTCACCCGGGTCAAGGACCTGCTGCGGGAGGTCCGACGCCAGCTCCGCCCCCTCGAGCGCCAGGCCGAGGCCGCCCGCCGCCACGGTGACCTCGTGGCCGAGCTCGAGGCCCTGCGCCTCCACCTGGCCGGTCGGGAGATCGCCGACCTGCGCGAGGAGCTGCGCCGCCGCGGCGACGAACGCAGCGAGCTGGCCCGGGCCGAGCACACACTCGACGCGCGCCTCGCCACCGTGACCGCCGCCCTCGAACGCGACGAGCTCGAACTGGCCCGCCACGGGGGCGACGATCTCGGCGACACCCTCGTGCGTCTCGAGGCCACCCGCGAACGCGCCCGTGGCCTCGCGGCCCTGCTCACCGAGCGACGCCGCGGCCTCGAGCGCGAACGGGCCGCGGTCACCGACCGGGGGGTCATCGCCAACCTCGAGGCCGAGGCCGAGCGCCTGCGCCGCGAGCTCGAGGAGGTCACGGCGGCGGCTCGCGCCCTGGCTCCCGAACACGAGCGCCTGGCGGCCGCCGAGGAGCGCCTCGCCGCCGACCGGGCCGCCTTCGCCGAACGCTGGGGCGACGGGGTGCCCGTGCCCTCCGGCCAGGCGGCCGAGGTGCGCGGCCGGCTCGCCGCCCTCCACGCCGGTCTCGAACGGGGGCGGGCCGAACGGGCCCGTGTCGCCGAGCGCCTCGACCACCTCGCCGCCCGGCGGGGCGACATCGAGGCGGCGGTGGGACGCCACCGGGCCGAGATCGGCCGCCTCCACGACAGCGAGGAACCCCTCGTCGCCGCCCTCGAGGCCGCCACCGACCGCGAGAGGCGGGCGGCGGGGACCGTCGCCGCCGCCACCGACGCCCACGCCGAAGCCGTGTCGGAACTCGATCGCTGGACGGCGCGGGCCGAGGCCCTGGCCCTGGCCCTCGACAGCGCCCGGGCCCGCGCCGGTTCCGACCGCCTCGGCGACCTCGACGGCATGCTGGGTTCCCTGCTCGACCTCGTCGAGGTCGACGCCGGCTGGGAGGCCGCCTTCGAGTCGGCGGTCGGCGACGCCCTCGCCGCCGTCGTCGTCGCCGACCCCGACGTCGCCCGCCGGGCCCTCGAGCGCCTCACCGCCGAGGGCGAAGCCGGGGCCGTCCTGGCCCTCGGTGCGAGCGGCGCCGGCACGCCCCGTGCGGACGGGCCCGGCGAGGCCCTCCGGCGCCACGTGCGGGGCCTCGCCCCCGGCGTCGACGCCCTGCTCGACGTCTTGTTGCACGACGCGGTCGTCGTCGACGGCGACTGGACGGCGGCGGTCGACGTGGCCCTCGCCCATCCCGACCTGGTGGTCGTCACCCGGGGCGGCGACCGCTTCGCCGCCGGTACCTGGCGCCTGGGCCAGGGCGCCACCGGGGCCACCGGCGCCGCCCTGGCCGAAGCCGAAGCCCGGGTGGCCGAACTGCAGGAGCAGGTGGCCGACGCCGCGGCGCGCCTCGGCGTCGCCCGGACCGAGCTCGAGGCCGCCCGGGCCGAACGCGAGCGCCTCGCCGCCGAACTCGCCACCGTCGACGACGGGCTCACGGCGGCGTCGGAGGCCCTCCAGCGTCTCGACGCCGACCGGCGCGAGCTCGCCAGCGAGATCGAGGCCCTCACCGAACGCGCCAGCGAGCTCGACCTGCGACTCGAGCGCGAGAGCGAACAGGCCCGCCAGCTCGAGGCCGAGCTTCCCCGCCTCGAGGCCGACGAGGAGCAGCTCCTCGCCGAGGGTCGCCAGCTGGCGGCCGCCCGGGCCGAACTCGAGGAGCGGGCGACCGCCGTCGGCGCCCTGCGCACCGATCTCGAGGTCCGCGCCGCCGGGCTCGACGAGCGACGCCAGTTCCTGTCGCGGCGCCTGGCCGAGATCGACGCCCGCCTCGAACGCGACGCCGCCGAGCGCGAGGCGGCCAGCGAGCGCCGCCTCGCTCTCGACCGCCGCCAGGCGGTCCTCGAACGCCTCGCCGCCACCGTCGCCAGCGTCATCGAGACCGTCGAGGGTCACCTGGCCGTCGTCCGCGAGTCCCGCCGACGCCAGTCCGAGGCCGCCCAGGCCATCGCCCGACGCCTCGACGAGCAGCGTCGCACCCGGGCCCGTCTGCAGGCCGACCTCGACGACATCCGCCAGCGTCACCAGAAGGCCGAGATCGGCGAGGCCGAGGTGCGCACCCGTCTGGTCACGGCGGTCGAACGGCTCCGCGACGAGCACCGGGTCACGCCCGAGGTGGCGGTGTCGGCCCCCTGCCCCCCACTCGACCCCGACACCACCCCCGAGCAGCGCCTGCGCGGGCTCGAGTCCGAACTCGAGATCATGGGGCCCGTCAACCCCCTCGCCCTCGAGGAGTACCAGGCCCTCCAGGAGCGGGTCACCTTCCTGCAGGGCCAGCTCGACGACATCCGCACCAGCCGACGCGAGCTCACCCGCGTCATCCGCTCCATCGACGAGGAGATCGTCTCGGTCTTCGCCGGCGCCTTCGCCGACGTGGCCGTCAACTTCGAGCAGCTCTTCTCCACCCTGTTCCCCGGCGGCGAGGGGTCGCTGCGACTCACCGACCCCGACGATCTCCTCGACACCGGGGTCGAGATCTCGGCCCGGCCCTCCGGCAAGAACGTGCGCAAGCTGTCCCTGCTGTCGGGTGGCGAGCGCTCGCTCACCGCCCTGGCCTTCCTGTTCGCCGTGTTCCGGAGCCGCCCCTCACCCTTCTACGTCATGGACGAGGTCGAAGCCGCCCTCGACGACGTCAACCTCCACCGCTTCCTCGCCCTGGTCGAGGAGTTCCGGGCCGATGCCCAGCTGGTGCTGGTCAGCCACCAGAAGCGCACCATGGAAGCCGCCGACTGCCTCTACGGGGTGACGATGAAACCCGGCGGCTCCTCTCGGGTCGTGGCCGAAAAGGTCACGGAAGACGCTCGAACCACGCCAGCGAACCCACGGCGGTGAGCAGGGCCGCCACCAAAGCGGCACCCACGAACCAGTCGGTGCGGTCGCGCAGCACGGTCTCGACCCCGATGGTCGTCCCGATGTCGTCGTAGACGGCGGCCAACTCCTCGCTCGAGGAGGCGGTGAAGAACTCGCCCCCCGTCTCGTCGGCGATGTGTTCGAGTGTGGGTTCGTCGATGGGCACCGGAACCGTCACCTCCCGCCCCGGGATGTCGGGATCGGGGATGACGACGGTGCCGTCGGGGGTGCCGAAGGCCACCGTCGACACGGGAACCCCGGCCTGGCGGGCGGCGGCCACCGCCACGTCGACGGGACGGCCCATGGTCGGCGTCCCGTCGGAGAGCAGGACGATGACGGCGGGCGGCTTGTCGTCGCCCGGTGCGGTCCCGTCGGCCGGTCCGTCGGGGGCGGTCCCGTCGGCGGAGGGCTCGGCGACGGCCCCCACCGTGCGGAGGGCGTCGAGGGAGGCGATGATCGCCTCGCCCGTCGCCGTCCCCTCCCCGAGCCGGAGGCTCTCGATGGCGTCGGCCACGGCCCGCCGGTCGTCGGTCGGGGTGACCCGGACCACCGGGGTGCCGTCGAAGGACACCAGGCCCACCTGCACCGAGGGCGGGGCGTCGTCGAGGAAGGCGAGAGCGGCGGCCTTGGCGGCCTCGATGCGGCTGGGATCGACGTCGGTGGCGCCCATCGACAAGGAGGTGTCGATGGTGAGCACGACGGTGGCCCGTTCGCGGGGGACCTCCTCGGTGGCGGCGGGCCCGGCGACGGCGAGCACCATCGAGGCCAGGGCGGCGACGAAGCCGGCCGCCACCAGGTGACGGCGCCACCCGGGGCGGCGGGGAGCGACCGTGTCGTACAGGGAGGTGTCGCTCACCCGCAGGGCGTAGCGGGGTCGGCGCCGGGCCACTACCAGGTAGGCGACGAGCACGGCGCCCACGGCGACGAGCAGCCACAAGCGGACGGGATCGGTGAAGGTCATCGCACCCCCAGCCGGGCGCGGGCCGGCCGGCCCCGCCGTCGACGGTCGACGAAATGGGCGAGGCGGACCACCCAGTCGTCGTCGGTGCGCAGGACCAGGTGATCGGCTCCGGCCCGGCGGCAGGCGTCGCGGTGGGCGGCGAGGCGCCGGCGGGCGGCCTGGGCGAAGCGTTCGCGGGCGCGCCGGGAGGTGCGCACCCGACGGTGCTCGCCGGTCTCGGCGTCGATCACGGTCAGGGGGCCGACGTCGGGCAGCTCGAGTTCGAGGGGATCGACGATCTCGACCACCAGGGTCTCGTGGCGGCGGGTGACGGCCCGCAGGGGATCGGCCCAGTCGTCGGTGAGCAGGTCGGAGACGACCACCGCCAGGCCCGCCCGGTGCACGGGCGCGGCCAGGCGGGCGAGTCCCTCGGCGAGACCGGCGCGGCCCGGCACCGGCGGACGGGTCACCAGGCGGTGCAGCACGGCGAGGAGGTGGCGGCGGCCGGAGCGGGCCCGGTGGACGTGGAGACCGTCGCCGGACACGACCACGGCGCCGAAGCGGTTGCCGCTGCGGTTGGTGAGCAGGCCCGCAGCGGCGGTGACGGCGACGGCGAGGTCGTACTTGGTGCGCACCCGGGTGCCGACGGCGAGGCTGGCGCTGGCGTCGACGAGGACGGTCGTCTCGAGTTCGCGGTCGGCGACGGTGTCACGCACGTGGGGGGTCCCCGTGCGGGCGGTGACGTTCCAGTCCATGCGGCGGATGTCGTCACCGGCGACGTACTCGCGTGCCTCACCGGGCTCGGAGCCCAGTCCGGGGACCAGGCCCCGGTGGTCGCCCTGGAGCAGGCCGTCGAGACGACGCGCCACGTCGATCTCGAGGCGCCGCAGGACCTCGCGGGCCCGGGGATCGACCAGGGGAGTGGCGGACCCGGTGGTCACGCCGCTCCCTCACGGCCGGGATCCTGGGTGGTGGGGGACACCACCGCGGCGGGGACGGTGGCGAGGATGCGGGCCAGGACCTCCTCGACGTCGATGTCGGCGGCGAGGGCCTCGTAGGAGAGCACGAGGCGGTGGCGCAGGACGTCGGGGGCCACGTCGAAGACGTCCTGGGGTACCACGTAGTCGCGTCCCCGCATGAGGGCCAGGGCCCGGCCGGCGGCGACGAGCCCCAGGGTGGCGCGGGGGCTGGCCCCGTAGTCGATGAGGCCGGCCAGCTCGGCGAGGTGGTAGTGGGCGGGGTGGCGGGTGGCGGCCACCAGGTTGACGGCGTAGTCGACGACGGCGCCGTCGACGATGACCCGGTCGGCGGCCGCCTGCAGGTCGGCGATGGAGGCCGGGTCGAGCACCCGGCCGGCGTGGGGGGCGTCGACTCCCATGCGGCGGACGATCTCGACCTCCTCGGCCGGCGAGGGGTAGTCGACGAGGACCTTCATCAAGAAGCGGTCCCGTTGGGCCTCGGGCAGGGCGTACACACCCTCGGACTCGATGGGGTTCTGGGTGGCGAGGACGAGGAAGGGTTCGGGCACCTCGAAGGTGCGGCCCCCGATGGTGACCTGGTGCTCGGCCATGACCTCGAGCAGGGCGGACTGGACCTTGGCCGGGGCCCGGTTGATCTCGTCGGCCAGCACGAAGTTGGCGAACACCGGGCCCGGTTCGACGTCGAAGGTCTCGCTCGAGGCCCGGTAGATGCGGGTCCCCACGATGTCGGCGGGAAGCAGGTCGGGCGTGAACTGGATGCGGGCGAACGACCCGCCCGTGGTCTCGGCCAGGGTGCGCACGGCGAGGGTCTTGGCCAGTCCCGGCGGGCCCTCGAGCAGGCAGTGTCCCCGCGCCAGCAGGGCGACCAGGAGGCGCTCGACGAGGTGTTCCTGGCCCACGATCACCCGGCGCAGCTCGACCAGGGCCCGCTCGACGAGGCGTCCGGGGGCGCCCTCGTCGGGGCCCGCCGCCGACGGTCCCGTACCGGCCGCCGACTCCGCCGGTCCGGCCGGGGAGGGAGCGCGGTCGCCGCTGGTGCCGCGGGGTTCGGCGGGATCGTCGATGGCGGTCATGTCGAAGGTGCTCCTCACGCGTCGATGGGCGCCTTTCCCCGCTCTTTCGGGGGGGCGTGGAACCGTGGCGATGATGCCAGTCAACCCCGACCACGGTAAGGGTTCGCTAAAGAACGGGTGGCGGGAGGCCCCGGCTAGGGTCGCGTTAATGCGGATCCTCGTCGTCGACGACGAAACGGAGCTGGCCGAGGCGGTGGCCCGCGGCCTGCGCCGGGAGGGCTACGCCGTCGACGTCGCCCACGATGGCGAGACCGCCCTCGACAAGATCGCCTACACCCCCTACGACCTGGTCTGTCTCGATCTCACCATGCCGGGCATGGACGGGCTCGAGGTGTGCCGGCGCCTGCGCGAGGACCCCGATCTCGAACCGCCCCGTGTGCTCATGCTCACCGCCCGCGACGCCGTCGACGAGCGCATCGCCGGTCTCGACGCCGGTGCCGACGACTATCTCGTCAAGCCCTTCGCCTTCGGCGAACTCGTGGCCCGCGTGCGGTCCCTCCTTCGCCGCGAGGCCGCCCGCCGCACCACCGTCCTGCGGGTCGGCGACATCGAACTCGACGAGGCCACCCACCGGGCGCGGCGGGGCGGACGGGAGCTCGAGCTCACGGCCAAGGAGTTCGCCCTCCTGCGCTACTTCATGAGCCACCCCGACGAGGTCCTGTCCCAGGAGCACCTCCTCGAGCACGTGTGGGACGAGCACGCCGACCCCTTCACCAACACGGTCCGGGTGACGGTGGGAACCCTGCGGCGCAAGCTCACCGCCGGGGGAGAGCCACCCCCCATCGAGACCGTCATCGGCTCGGGTTACCGCCTCCTGCCCGACGCTGGTGGGGGTGGCGCGGCGGACACCGACACCAGCGGGAACGGGTCCGCCACCGGCGCCGGTGGGGCCCCGGCGGACGGAGGGAACCGGCGTGGGTGACGACGGGCGCCGCTGGGACCGGCGCCTGGCCGACCGCCTCCCCCTCACGGCGTCGATCCGCTTCCGTCTCACCATCGTGTATTCGGTCCTGCTGTTCGGGCTCGCCGCCGTCGTGGTGGGCGGTATCTACGCCGGCTTGTCCCGCAGCCTCGACGACGAGCCCCTCTCGCGGACCGAGCAGGCGATCGCCATCTTCCGTCATCCCGATGGCACCCCGGTGCTGGGGATCGTCGACGTCGAGGTCCCCGACTACCTCGCCCGCTTCGAGCGCGAGGTCAACGCCCGCGCCCTCGACCAGCTCCGCACCTACGCCTTCGGGGCGCTCGGCGCCCTCTTCGTCGCCAGCTTGGGGGTGGGCTGGTTCGTGGCGGGCATCGTGGTCCGGCCGGTGGGGCGGATCACGGCGGTCGCCCGCGAGATCCAGGCCACCGACCTGTCCCGGCGGATCAGGCTCGACGGGGCCGACGACGAACTCAAGCAGCTCGCCGACACCTTCGACGAGATGCTCGGACGCCTCGACGAGGCCTTCGAATCCCAACGCCGCTTCATCCACGAAGCCTCCCACGAGCTGCGCAACCCCCTGGCGGTCATCCGCACGAACGTCGACGTGGTGCTGGGTGACCCCGACGCCGACACCGAGGACCTCCGCCGGGCGGGCGAGGTCGTCGCCCGCTCGGCCGAGCGCATGTCCACCCTCGTCGACGATCTCCTCGCTTACGCCCGCCTGGGTCAGCGACCGACCCGGGAGGAGACCTTCGATCTCGGGGCGGTCGTCGACGACCTGGGGGCCGAGTTCGCCGCCCCGGCCGAGGCCGCCGGTCTCACCCTCGAGGTGAGACGACCCCCCGGCGAGCTCCGCATCTGTGGTGACGCTCCCGCCGTGCGACGGGCGGTGGCCAACCTGCTCGCCAACGCCGTGCGCCTCGCCCCCGCCGGCACCCGGGTCACGGTCGCCGCCGGGCGCGACGACGCCTGGGCCTGGGTGTCGGTCACCGACGAGGGACCCGGCATCGATCCCGCCGACCACGAGAACGTCTTCCGGCGTTTCTGGCGGTCCCCCACCGGATCCGACGACCGCCACCGCAGCGGCCTCGGGCTGGCCATCGTGCGCCAGATCGCCGAGGCCCACGGGGGGCGCGTCGAGCTCGACTCGGCTCCGGGGCGGGGCTCGCGTTTCGTGGTGCGCCTCCCGGTCGATCCCCTCACCGCGTCCTCCGACCGGTCGGTGACCCCCTTACCGCGTCCTTAGACGGTGGTGCGTAGGGTGACGGGTATGGAGAACGAGTCGGTCCCGCCTCCCCCTCCACCACCCGGCGGGCGACCCGTCGGCCGGGCCGTCCCACCGAGCGCGCCACCCGTGGGACCACCTCCCGCCCCGACCGCGAGCGGTGTCGCCACCGGTGCGGGCGTCTCGTGGCCGCGTCCCCCCGTCAGCGACCGCCCGCCCACCCCCAGTCCGGTCCCGCCCCTGCGCCTCGGCCCCAGCGGGTTCGACGCCGGGGCGTGGACCGTGCAGGAGCCGTTCGCCAGGGTCCACC
>RFFY01000226.1 GCA_003697065.1 Actinomyces sp.
GGCGGCCAGCTCCGCCACGAGCCCACCGGGGGATGAACCGCTGGCGGGTGTCATGTGCGGAGACTAGGCGGAGACGGGCCGGGGCCACGAAGGTGGTCCTCCGACGTGGCAGTCTCGGAGGGTGACCCCCGAACCCGACGAGCCCCTCCCCGACGAGTCCGACCCCGAGGGGGCCGGCCCCGACGACCCGACCCGCGGTGTGTTCTGCAACCGCACCCTGAACCTGCGGGCCGTGCGCGCCATCGGCTACGACATGGACTACACCCTGGTCCACTACCACGTGGACGCCTGGGAGGAGGCCGCCTTCGCCGCTGCCCGCGCCGGGCTCGCCGAGCTCGGCTGGCCGGTCGAGGGGCTGCGCTTCGACCCCGGCGCCTTCACCCTGGGGCTCACCTTCGACCTCGAGCTCGGCAACCTCGTCAAGGCGACCCGCTTCGGCTACGTGGTGCGGGCCACCCACGGACGGCGTCGCCTCGGCTTCGACGAGCAGAGGGCCGTGTACTCGGGCACGGTCATCGACCTGTCCGAGCCCCGCTACGAGTTCATGAACACCCTGTTCGAGCTGAGCCGGGCCGCCCTGTGGACCCAGCTGGTGGAGCTCCACGACCACGAGCCCCTGCCCGGGGTGCGGTCCTACGGACAGCTCTACCGCCACATCGACGAGGCCCTGAACGCCGCCCACCTCCGCGGCGACCTCAAGGCCCGCATCCTGGCCGACCCCGAGCGCTTCGTCGACCCCGACCCCGACATCGTCTCGACTCTGACCGACCAGCGTCTGGCGGGCAAGAAGCTCCTCCTGGTCACCAACTCCGATTGGGACTACACCCGCCGGGTCATGGCCCACGCCGTCGACCCCTTCTGCCCGCCGGGTTCCACCTGGCGTGACCTGTTCGACGTGGTGATCGTGTCGGCCGACAAGCCCCGCTTCTTTTCGACCGCCGCCCCCCTGTACCAGGTGGTCGACGAGGACCGGTCCCTGCTGCGGCCCCACCGGGGGCCCCTCGAGGCGGGCCGGGTCTTCTTCGGGGGCAACGCCCGCCTGATCGAGGAGTCGTTGGGGCTCTCGTCGTCCCAGCTCCTCTACGTCGGCGATCACCTCTTCGGGGACGTCCACGTGACCAAGGACGTCCTGCGCTGGCGGACGGCCCTGATCGCCCGTGAGCTCGAAGCCGAGATCCGGGCCGCCGCCGCCTTCGCCGACGACGAGGTCCGCCTGGCCCGCCTCATGGCGTCCAAGGTCGAGCTCGAACGCCGCCTCGCCCGTCTGCGCATGCGCCGCCGCCGCCACCCCGACGCCTGGGGCGCCGACGACGAGGAGCGGCTCACCGAGGTGTCGGCCCGGGCGGCCGCCCTCGACGAGGAGATCGCTCCCCTGGCCCGGGCGGCGGCCGAACTCGGCAACCCCCACTGGGGCCCGCTCATGCGGGCCGGGGTCGACAAGAGCCTCTTCGCCCGCCAGGTGGAACGCTACGCCGACGTGTACACCTCACGGGTGTCGAACCTCGGCCGCGAAACCCCCTACGCCTACCTACGTGCCGCCCGGGGGTCGCTCCCCCATGACGCCGCCCTCGCCGCCGGCCCCTGACGGCCCCCCACCCGGAGCACCGCCCTCTGTCGACCAGCGACGCGCCAGGTCGGCGAGTACGACCAGATCGAGCCCCGCCTCGTGGGCGGCCGCCCCGATGGCCGGGTCGAGCTCGCCGAAGGGCACCTCGCCGGTCTCGGCCGCCACCACCTCGACGAGCTCCAGTCCGAGCCGGGCCGCCCACCGCTCGCGCTCGACGCCGGCGACACCCCGCGCCGCCAGCGCCACCGCCGCCGCCACCGGGTGGGCGACACCGGCGGCTCGGAGGTCGGCGGCGACGCGCTCGCAGAGGCGGGTGAGGTCGGACATGGGGGGCGGCGCCGCCGGACGGGGGGAGACGACGAGTTCCATCATGCCGCCTCGGCCTCGTCGCGGGCACACCAGCGGACGGTGCGCAGCTCCACGAAGCGCTCGTCGGACCACACCAGCTCGGCGACCCGCCGGCGCTGGCGGCGGACGATCTGGCGCACGTTGTCGGGACGCAGGTCGAACACCGCCCCCACCGTGTGAGCCGGGGAGGGGTCACCGTTGGCCTGCTGGAGCTCGAACTCGAGGAGCACCTCCTGGTCCCGCTCGCGGCCCACCGCACGGACGGCCTCGGCCAGCAGCACCAGGAGGGGGTGGTTGGTGTAGGGGTCGATCTCGTGGCCCGGACGCGGGGTGTCCGCGAGGGTCGGCTCACCGTCCGCCCCGCCCCGGGCGACCAGCCGACCCTCGCGGACACCATCCTCGCCCTCACCGTCCGACCCGCTGTCGTCCTCGATCAGGCGCACCTGACGGTGTCCGATCAGGCGGGCGATCTCGGCGCGGATCGCGGCCGCCGCCCAGGTCCAGGGCCGGGCGCCACGGGTGGGGTCCCAGCCCGAGGCACGCTGGGCCAGCAGGAAGCACACCTCGAGGGCGAGGCCACCCACCTCGTCGTCATCGTCCGCCAGATCGGGACGCGCCAGCTCGCGAAGGTGACGGCGCACCGTGGCCCGGATGGCCTCACCGAAGCGGTCGAAGAGGGTGAACAGGAAAGCCGCATCGCCACCGGCGAGCCCCGTCATGATGCGGACCAGCTCGGCCTGCTCGGCCTGCCCGCGTCGGGCCGACCCACCCGCGGCCGCAGCCTCGCCACCCGAAGCCTCGGGACCCGCAGCCC